>CAKMZR010000023.1 GCA_929200455.1 uncultured Alphaproteobacteria bacterium
GTCTTATAGCACGCCATGCGAGTTTTCCGTGACCGATTTCGCGACGTCCTGGAGATCTGAGCATACCGGCTTCTCCGACGGAGAAGGGCGGGAAGTTGTAGTGGAGGAGGAAGGTTTGTCTTGATTCGCCGTCGAGAGCGTCGATGATTTGCTCGTCTTGTTTTGTGCCGAGGGTTGTGACGACGAGGGCTTGGGTTTCTCCTCGGGTGAAGAGAGCGGAACCGTGGGTTCTTGGGAGCACGCCGGTACGACAATCGATGGCACGGATGTCGGTAGTGGTGCGTCCGTCGATTCTTTTTCCTGTGGAGAGGATGGCTTTTCTCACGATATTTTTTTCTAATTTTTTGATGGCACTGGAAGCAAGAGAGTTTTGTTCTTCCGGGATGTCGACGAGGATTTTGTCACGAATTTCGCTGAGAGCCTGTACACGTTGTTGTTTGTCGGTGATGGCGTAGGCGTCTTTGAAGTTGTCTTGATTTTTTGTTTCGATGAGTTCGTAGAGGCTTTTGGCATCTGGATGAGGTTCTGGCAAGGGCCAAGGTTCTTTTCCAGCGACGCTTGCGAGGTCATTGATCATGCTGATGACGGGTTGGAAGGCTTCGTGTCCAAATCGGACGGCGTCGAGCATGATGTCTTCAGGAAGTTCGTAGGCTTCTGATTCGACCATGAGTACGCCTTCTTCGGTTCCGGCAATGATGAGGTCGAGTTGGTTTTGTTCGTCTATGATGTCTGAGCATGAGGGATTGAGGACGAAGTTTCCGTCTTTGTATCCGACTCTTGCGGCTCCGATGGGACCTTGGAAGGGGATACCGGAAAGTTTGAGTACGGCGGAAGCCCCGATGATGGCGGGGACAGCGGGGTCATGTTCGAGGTCGTGAGACATGACGATGGCGATGACGTGGGTTTCGTGGTAGAAGCCGCTTGGGAAGAGGGGTCGAATGGGTCTATCGATGAGTCGTGCATTGAGGGTAGAAGTTTCTGAGGGTCTGCCTTCTCGTTTGAAGAATCCGCCAGGAATTTTCCCTGCGGCGTAAGATTTTTCTTCGTAATCGATACGGAGCGGAAGGAAGTCGATGTCAGATCGTGCTTTTTTGCTGGTGACGGCGGTGCAGAACACGGAGGTTTCTCCGTAGCGTACCATGACGGCGGCGTCGGCCTGACGTGCGATGAGTCCGGTTTCGAGGGAGAGTGTGGTCCCACCCCATTCTATGGAGCGTTGGTGAATGTTAAACATGATAGGATATCCTTGAAATTGGCAGTTGGTATGAAACGGAAGGTTACGAGGCGTTGTCCCCGGAACGGGTTTCCGTATATTGTTGTCGTTTTTGGGGTGTTTTTGAAACTGCAGGATGCAGGGAACTCCGCAAAAGACTTTGAGGCGAGTGGTTTTTGATTTTTGGACGATAGGTTTGAGAGGGTGTGGATTTGAGAGGATTTTTGATGATATGTGGGCTCATGTGACCTATCCCCTCTTTCCCTTGTGGCCTCTTATCTCTTTTCGGCTTTGATTTTTTGAGTCGTGTCCCCTGTCTTTGGATTTTTTCTGTCCCTATAGCCCCGTCCCTGTCTCTGGTCCGTCCCCAGCCCCGTCTCTACCCTTGTCCTCTTCTATCCCTGTCCTCTCTATCTCCGTCCTCTATCTCTGCCCTCTGTCTTTTCCCGTTGCGTTGACCTTTGGTTGACCTTCACATTTGGGTGTTAAACAGTGGAGCGTCCAGCTCTCTAGCCTGAAGTTTTTTGCGAAATGCCCCGCAACAACCGTGCGCGACAAACACCCCCCACCCATCTTTCCACACACATCAGAATGATTTTGCTATGGGTCTTGCCGATAGGGAATCATGCGATACGTGGGTAAGATATCCACCCCTCATCTTGTAGTAGGGTAAAGGAGGGGGAAAAGCAAGATATTTCTGATGAGAGGGGGACAAAGATGAAACTGATTCTTTTCGTCAAGAGATTTTGAGAAAAAGGGTATTGGCACATTGCTTGCATTCTTGGCTTGTGCATCAGGTGCTGCGGCATAGGGTGCTGGGGAGGGGTTGTTATAGGGCGTGGGTACGGATTTGTTATTTTTTGTCTTTGGGATGAAGAGATTAGGACGAGAGGAGAGGAATTAAGGTTATGTCATTATCGGATATTAAGGCGTCGAAAGCGGCGGGTGCGAAGGTTGTTTCTCCGAGTTCTCCTTCTCAGTCTCAATCGAAAGGTCGAGCGGATGCGAGCAAGGAAGGTGCGAAGAGTTTTAGTAGCCTTGTGAATCTTTTTGGTTCGATTATAGGGACGTCTCGTGCGGGAAGTTCTTTTATTCCTGATTTTTCCAGTCGGTCTCGGGATCGGGAAGCGGAGGCGGAGCCTCGTCCTCGTGAGACGGATGGGGATCAAGACTTGTCACGCAGGGATTTGGGGGCACGCGAGCGTGAATCTAGGGAAGATGTGGAAGCACGAGCAAGAGATCGTGCCGATGATAGGGGACAAGATCGTCGGGATCGTGAGGATAAGGATGAAGTTTCTTCTCGGGGTCGAGAGGAAGAGTCTGCCCCGCGTGAATCTTCGCGGGGAGATCGCCGTCCTGTGGAGGAGGGTGATCGTGGACGGGGAGAGGATTCTTCTCGTGGCATGGAGGGAGAGCAGAAGGGCTTGGGAGAAGATCGTGGTTCTTTGAAGGATTCCGAGGGTCAAGACAAGGTTCAGGCGGGAGCGTCTTCGGGAGAGAGTCGATCTGAGGGCAAGTCGGTAGATTCTTCGTCACCGCAGGAGGGGAAAGAAGAGAGTTCAACGCCGTTGGCTCTTAAGGGTGTGGGAGAAGGTGATGTGGATCAGGTTGGAGATTCGTTGCCGAGTGCGATTGTGGATGTTTTGCGTATTCTTCTTCTTTCGAGTGATTTGTTGGCGGAGCTTGCGAAGGGCAATGTTGAGGGTAAGGATGTGGAGGTTCTTCCTGATGCGGGTGTGATTAATGTGATAGACAATCTTTTGACCACGGATGAGAAGACGGCTCTTACGGAGTTTCTTGTGGAGTTTATGGGAGGGAAGGAAGAGGGTTCTGGTGATGAGAAGGGTCAGGGTTTGAAAGAGGGTGTGTCTCAGAACGACATTCTCCGTGCTTTGGTGTCGAAGGCTCAGAGTCCTGAGGGTGAGACGTTGCGTTCTGCGGTGAACAAGATTTTGTCTTTTGATATGAAGAAGGCGAATGTGGAGTTTCAGGGTGTCCGTCAAGACTTTGGTTCTGTGGGTTCGGATGAGGGTGTGGACATTGATGGTGATCTTCTTGAAAAGTTGAGGGTTGCTCTTGCGCGTATTATACAGGGGGGTCAGGGTAAGGTGGACAATCTTGATCGGCAGGGTTATGCGGGAGAGGGCAAGGATGTGGACGTGGAGGTGAAGAAGGCGGGGAGTGAAGGTGTGATGAGGGTGAATCCTTTGGATAGTGATTTGCTATCCAAGCTTCAGGAGGGCAAGGATTCCGGTTTGAAGAAGCAGGTGCTTGATATGCCTGAGGATGTGCGTTTGCGAGCCCAGAAGGTTTTTGTGGAAGCGGATTCTGGGAAGGCGGAGAAGACGATATCTCGGGTTGCGGAAAATCTTTTGTCTCAATTTGTGGTGGATGGAGCGTTGTCTCGTCGGAGTCGCGGGGAAGCGGGCTTGTCGCTTGAGAGGTTTGCCCAAGCGGGAGCGGTGAAGTCTGCGAATGCGAAGGCTGGTGGTGAGCAGTTGTTGAAGGTGAATGTGGAGGCGAAGGGTCAGAGGCAGGATTTGTTGTGGGAATCGCGGATGTCGGAGCGTGGGGGCAAGAAGGAGAGTGGCGGTCAGAATGTGCGGGGCAAGGAGGGAGATGTGTCGTTGTTGGGGAGTCAGTCTGGGGATCGTTCGGATAAGAGTGGTTCTGCTCAGAAGGATTCGCGGTTGGGTCAGCAGGCATTGGCTTCTCGGGTTCGAGAGCAGATACAGATGAATTTCCAGAAGGCGGTGAACACGGGTCAGGATAGGATTCGTCTTCAGTTGAGTCCGCAAGAGTTGGGTCGTCTTGATGTGCGTATTACGATTGGCAAGGACGGTTCGCTTACGGCTCGAATTTTTGTGGAGCGTCAAGAGACATTGGATCTTCTTCGTAGCGATGCGCGTTCTCTCCTTGAGGCTTTGAAGGAGGGAGGCTTGAAGGCGGGAGGAGACAGTCTTGAGTTTAGTTTGCAGAACAGCGAGCGAGATTTTTCTGGGGATGGCAAGAAGAAGAAGGGATCTGACGGTTCTTTGGCGGGCGTTGAGGGCTTGGGTTCGGGAGAAGAGGTGGGTGCGGAAGATGTGTCTAGGGCTTTGGGAGATGGTGGCGAGGAAGATGAGAGAGAGGATGTCTCTGTGGGGGATGGTGAGGGAGATGATGAGGGTTCGAAGCGTTTGGACGTGGTGGTGTAGACGTGAGATTTTTTGGTTTTTATAAATTGATTTACGGAGATTTTTTCTATGGCTGATGTTCAGAGTACGACGAGTTCTAAGATTCAAACGAGTTCGGCGGCGAAGTCGAAGTTGAAGTTTGGCAGTGATTTTGAGACCTTTCTTAAGTTGCTTGTGACTCAGTTGAAGAATCAGGATCCGCTATCGCCTTTGAAGTCGCATGAGTTTACGAATCAGCTGGTGATGTTTGCGGGTGTGGAGCAACAGATTCGGGGTAACGAGTTGAAGGAGCAATTGGTGGAAGCGGAGAGTCGCCGTGTTCTTACGGACGGATTGAATCTTATAGATAAGAAGGTGAGTTACGGGAACAGTTTGTTTGAGTTTGATGAGAAGGGACGTATTTTCTTTGAGTTTAGTTCTCCAGGCGACATGAAGAACGTGCGTCTTCAGGTGTATGACGATAAGGATTCTTTTTTGACTCAGTTGAGTACGGGGGAGGTGAAGAGCGGTAAGGTGACGCACATATGGGATGGTAAGGTGCTGGCGGCAGACGGTGTGACGGTTTTGAAGCAGCTTGATCGTGGGAGTTACAAGCTGAAGGTTCTTGATGCGACGAGTCCGGACGGCAGGGTTGTGGACGGTTCGAAGTTTTCTGTGGAGAATGTTCGTTCGGGTTTGGTTCGTGGTATTACGATCAAGAACGGCAAGGCTTATGTGAAGTTGAACGATGATAAGCTTGTGGGCATAGCGAATGTGGGAGAGATACACAAAGATGATGCGACGGATTCGAAGACGTCATTGGATGTTGCGGAAGATTTGAACAGGGCGAGTTCTTTGATAGGGCGTACGGTGGTGTACCGTTCCTCGACGGTGCCTTTGGAGGGGGGTTCGGCGAAGTTTTCGTATAAGGTTCCGGGTGCGGCGAACACGGGCAAGGTATATGTGACGAATTTGGAGGGTCGATTGATGTACATAGACGAGCTTCCTCTTACGGTTCGTGCGGATGGCAAGCCTCAGGATGGTTCGTATACTTGGGATGGGACGTCGTATAAGTATGACAGTGATGGAAAGCGCGTGATGACGAAGGATGCGGACGGCAAGGATACGTCTGTACCTGAATTGGAAACGGCTGCGGACGGTGAGTATATTTTCTACATTAATGGCTTGAAGGATTCTGTGGAGGGTAAGTCGTACACGCGAGCGGATGTGGAGTACCAGTTGCCGATTCGAGAAGGTAAGGTGACGGGAGCGGAGGTTCTTGAGGGTAAGAGTGTGGTGTTGAAGGTGGGAACGATACCTGTATTGTTGGAGGGATTGGTACGGGTTCAAGACGGTCCGACGCCTACTCCTCCTTCACCTTCGCCTTCGTTGTATTCGTCTGTTCCGTCGTTTTAGGTTTGGAATTTGAGGATAAGAATCGGTTTATAACGGAGAGGAAAGCGAAGGATGGCCGAAGGATGGCCCAAGGATGGCATAGTGTTTGCAGTGTTTATGTTATGTAGGGTATGGGGGATAAGTTTTTTGAGGGATGGGTTTGAGGTCTTGAAAAGGACGTTTGTTGTTAACGAAAGCCGGAGATTAAGGTTTCGGCGGATTATTGAGTAAGGAGCAAGGGAAATGAGTTTGTACAGCGCGATGAGAGCAGGGGTTTCGGGACTTTTTGCCCAAACCCAGTCTATGGCGATGATATCTGATAACATAGCGAATGTGAGTACGAATGGTTATAAGCTTGTTCGTTCTTCATTTAATTCTCTTATTACGATACAGGGGAACAACGGAGCGTATACGGCGGGAAGTGTCCGAGCGTTGCCAAAGCGAGGCATTGATGTAGCGGGTTCGTTATCTTCGAGCAACAATCCGCTTGATTTGTCTATAGTGGGGGAAGGATTTTTTGCGGTGACGGATCGTCTTGAGGAGCCTACGAATGCGGATACGGGTCGTGGTTCGTACTACACGCCGAATGGCGAGATCGTGTACAGTCGGAACGGAGAGTTTCGTCGTGATGCGAATGGCAATTTGCGGAATCCTGCGGGATATTATCTTTTGGGATGGCCTGTGATTGGCACGGACAGCAATGGTCAGCCGAACTATGATCGCACGAATTTGCCTTCGACGTTGACGGCGGTTTCTGTGAAGGCGACGACGGGGAGGCCACAGCCTTCGAAGAATCTTACGTTGAATGCGAATATAGACAGTAAGCTTTTGCAAACGGGGAAGACTTTTGACGTGACGATGAACATTTATGACCGTCAGGGAACGCTTAGGACTTTGCGTGTAAGTTTTGAGCCTCTTACGGGAGGTTATCGTTACCCGGCGACAGGTACGGCGGTGATAGAAGAGGCGTTTGCGTATAAGGTTTCGATGAAGTTTGAGGGAACGAATTCGCCACAATTCCGTAGTGGTCGCAGCGAGAGCAGTGGTTTTATAGCATCGTTTACCTCGACGGGACAGTTTAAGAGTTTTCTCCAGCCTGTGTTGGAAGGGGGTACGCCGCTGGAAGCGACGAAAGCGGCAGGTAGTGATGGAAGTTATACGGCAGGTGGTGGTGCGCACACTGTGGGTGCGAACTTGAGGTCACAAAGAGGAATGATTCCGCCTCTTTATGAACTGCATGGTTTGGGCAGGGTACAGGCTCAGCTTTCGCCTACGGACACGACGGGCAACGAGGAGTGGTGGGATCTTGGAGCGGTTGCGAATGATGGTACGAACGATCAGTATCTTGGTTATGCGACGGCAGGGGGTACGACGGCGCGTCCTGATCTTCGTATTCTAGGTGTTCCTACGGCGAATAATGATCCGCCCTACTTTGATTTGCAAGGTACGACGGCTGCCGACGATGAGGCGGCGTACGGTCAAGCGGTTGTGTTTGATGTGGACTTTGGTCGTGATGGATTCCAGTTTAATGGTGAGGCGACGGACCCGAACCTTACGGAAGTGTATGACAATGATGTTCAGATCAAGCTGAATTTTGGTTCTGCGGGCACGCAAGACGGTCTTACCCATTACAATTCGCCGAGTGCGATTACGAACATTACGCAAGATGGATTTACGATAGGTCAGCTTGAAGGTGTTCAGATTTCGGAATCGGGTATTGTGACGGCGGTTTATGACAATGGGGATAGGAAAGAGATTGCCCAAGTTCCTGTGGTGAGTTTTAACAGCCCGAACAATTTGGAATTGGCGAACGGGAATGCGTACCGTCAATCTGAAGCGTCAGGTCAAGCGGTTGTGCGTTTTCCTGGCACGTCAGGCGTGGGAACTTTGGCCCCGTCTACGGTGGAAACATCAAACGTGGACATTGCAGAAGAGTTTACCCATATGATCGTGACGCAAAGAGCCTACTCAGCGAGCACAAAAATCATCACGACGGCAGACGAGATGCTTGATGAGCTTATTCGTGCGAAGAGGTAGGGGTCTTTTTGTTTGATCTTTTCTTGTCGGGTCAGATGTCTTGCCTGTTTGCAAAAGGTCACTGTCTTTGTTTGTCTCCCACGTGAGGGTCTTTTCTTGTCGAGGGTTACGTTGTCGGGTCAGATGCCTTGCCTGTTTGCAAGAGGTCACTGTCTTTGTTTGTCTCCCACGTGAGGGTCTTTTCTTGTCGAGGGTTACGTTGTCGGGTCAGATGTCTTGCCTGTTTGCAAGAGGTCACTGTCTCTATTCGCCGCCAACGTGAGGGTCTTTTCTTGTCGAGGATTTGCTTCTGAGCAGGGGTGGACGAGGGTTGCGTTGTCGGGTCAGATGCCTTGCCTGTTTGCGAATTCAACGTGAGGGTCTTTTCTTGTCGAGGGTTTGCTTCTGAACAGGGGTGGACGAGAGGGTGGACGAGGGTTGCGAAGTCTGGTTATGAGGGATCGGCAGCCTCTTGAGTGTGGTGTTGGATAAGTTCGAGCCATTCCGCTTCATTTATGATGTTGATGAGACGCCTTTCGGCTTCTTGTCGTTTTTTTCCTTCCGCTTTTTCGCCTGCGACAAGGTGGGTGGTGGCAGCAGAGACTTGACTGCGAATTTTTGCACCTAGGGTCTCTGCGAGGTGTTTGGCTTCTTGTCGAGACATGGATTCGAGGGTTCCGGTGAAAACGAGGGTCATGCCATGGAGAGGCTGGTAGAGGTGCGGTTCTTGATGGGGGGAGATGGAGAGGGCGTCGGCGAGATCGAGGGTATATTTTTTGAGAAGGGGATTTTGGAAGTAGACAACGAGTTCGTCGAGTATTTTTGATCCGATTTGGTTGATGTTTTTGAGGGCGTGTATGGTTTCTGAGAAGGAGGGTTTTGCGTCGGGGGTGGTTTCTGTGGACGCAAGTTCTGTGGACGTGGTTTCTTTGGACGCGAGTTCTTCGGACGTAAGTTCCCCGGACGCAAGTTCTTCTGGTGATTGTTTTTGGGGAATGGAGAGGATGAAGTGGCGAAAGAGGTTCCAAGATTGGAAGTGCTGGGCTATGAGGGTGGCATTTGCTTTTGCGATTGAGGGTATACCGAGGGCGGTGATGAAGGTTGCGAGGGTGAGTTGTTGACGAGACTCTATGGTTTCGAGGAGTTTGTTTAGGGATTTTTGGGCGAATCCTTCGAGTTTGAGGATGTCATCTTGATAATTTTTGAGGGTGAAGACATCTGCGAGGGAGAGGATCCATTTTTTGTCGACGAAGGTTTGGATTTGTTTTTTTCCGAGTCCGTTGATATTGAGGATATTTTTTCCTGTGGCGTAGGCGAGGTATTCGATGAGTTGGTCTGGGCATAGGAGTCCTTGCTCACACACCCAGAAGGCTTCGCCTTCTTTCCTTGAGATGGGGTGATGGCAAGAGGGACAAAGGGAGGGAAAAGGAGAGACGTGAGTTGTATTTTCGGGGTTGATGTTTTCTTTTTTATGAAGTTTTTCTGTGACGTAAGGGATGACGTCGCCGGCCTTTTCGACAAGGACGCTGTCTCCGATTTTGAGTTTGTGTTTATGGATGAAGTCTTCGTTGTGGAGGCTTGCTCTTGAGACGAGGGAGCCACCTACATGTACGGGTTCGAGGATGGCGACGGGGTTGATATGTCCGCCTCTTCCGACTTGGAATTGGATATTGAGCAGGGTGGTTTCGGTTTGTTTGGAGGGTAATTTCCAAGCAAGAGCCCAGCGTGGAGCGCGATTTCTGCTTCCGAGTCTTTTTTGGAGGTTGCCGTTATTGATTTTGAGGACGACTCCGTCAATTTCGTAGGGGAGATCGTTTCGTGTTTGTGCGAAATGTTCGTAGTTTTGCGCGAGACTTTCGAGGGATTGGGCTTCTGAGTGGGGAGGGACTTCAAAGCCGAGTTGGGTGAGTATATGGCGTATTTCGGTGTGATCGAGATTGTGGGATTGAGAGGGTATGATGAGGCTATAGGCGAAAAATTTCAAAGGACGTTCTGCGGTAATTTTTGGGTTGAGTTGTCGTAGACTTCCTGCACTGGCATTTCTTGGATTTGCGAAGGTTTTGAGTTGTTTTTCTTCCATGGTTTTGTTGAGTTCGAGGAAGTCTTGACGTGTCATGTAGACTTCGCCTCTTATGACGCAAGATTCGTAGGGGGATGTGGGTATGGTGATGGGAATGGAGGATATGGTGATGGCGTTGGGGGTGACGTATTCGCCTATGATTCCGTCACCTCTTGTGGCGGCATGGATGAGTGTTCCGTTTTCGTAGGAGAGGGAGAGAGAGAGTCCGTCAATTTTGGGTTCTGAGATGATGGAGGGGAACCAGGAGTCATCTTTTTGGAGGAATCGGCGGGTGCTTTTGATGAAACGTTCGACTCCGTGGATATCGAAGGCGTTATCGAGGGAGAGCATGGGAGAGGAGTGGTGAACTTTTTCGAAAGTGTTGAGAGAGACCGAGGGCGTTCCGACATTTTGCGAGGGGCTATGGGGATTGATGATGTGGGGGTAGCGTTCTTCTATTTTGAGGAGTTCTTGCATGAGAGCGTCGAAATCGGCATCGGAAATCTGGGGTGCATCGAGGGCGTGGTAGAGGTGGTTGTGTTGAGTAATATCTTGGCAGAGTTTTTGGTATTGTGTTTTTATTTTTTGGGGTATGGGATTTGGAGAGGGTTGAGAGAAGAGGTCGTGATTTTTGGGGGGGGTATTCATGGTTTAGGTATTGTGGTTTTGGTTTTTTTGATTTTTTCCGAGGGAGATTCCGTAGAGTCCCCAAAGGACGACGATGAGGATGGCGAGGGAGAACCAAGTGATGGCGTAGAGGAGGTGATTATTGGGAATGTTTGGAGTCCATGGTCCTGGTATGGGATATTTCCGCGAGCCTTGGGGCAGTTCTTCGACGAGGTAGGCTTGGGTATTGAGTTTGATATTGAGTTTTTTTTGTATGTCGTGGGGGTTGAGTCGGAAGAAGGTATTGGTGGCGGGTGTGTTATGGGGTAGGGCGAGGTTTCGGACCCACGAGGGGGGTCGGAAGAGTCGGAAAGTGCCGGTAAAGGAGGAGAGGGTGATGTCTTTTTTTTCTGGTAGGAGTTGGATCCAGCCTCCGTGTTCTCGGACGTCGAAGGGTATCCATCCGCGGTTGACGAGGACGGCGGGAGGCGTTGATTCTTGGTTGGAGGTTTGGGGTTGGAAAGCCATGAAGACGTGGACTCCGGGTGCGCCTTTTGGGGATCTGTCGACAAGGAAGGTGTGGCTGTTGTGGAGGAAATGTCCTTTTAGGGAAGCGGGATGGAATTCGTGGGGGAAGAGTGAAGAGGAGGTAAGGGAGGAGGAGTGAGGTATGGAGGCGTTATTTTTTTTGAGGAGTGCGAAGAAGTTTTCTGGAGTTTGTTTTGTATTATGTTGGATGGATTGGATGAGGTTTTGTTTCCACTCGAGGCGGTAGGATTGCCATATGCCGAGGAAGACAAAAAGGAGGGAAGCGAGGAAGATAAAGGCGGTGAATCCTTTATGGGGGAAGAGGAAGGGTGGCATTGAAGGTTTCATGAGTTAGGGGGTGTGTAAGGGCTATGTGTATCATGTGGGATTACGACGGACAAGAAGAATTGGGGTTGACGAGAAGAGGAAAGGGCATGTAGGAAGGGGAGTGTGTGTACGAGAAGGAAGTTGAGCATGGAGAGAGAAGCAAGGGAGCCTGTGGGTTCATTTTTGAGGTTAGGGACGGAGACGGCGTTTGATGTTTTGTCGCGTGCGCAAAAGCTTATGAGTGAGGGTAAGGATGTGGTGAATTTGGGGATAGGTCAGCCGGATAAGAGTCCGCCGTCTCATGTGGTGGAAGCGGCGATGAGGGCGTTACGAGAGGGGCGGCACGGATACACGGAGGCGTCTGGAATTTTGGAATTGCGGGAGGAGGTGTCGCGTCATTTGACAGACCTTTATGATTTGGAAGAAGCGGTGGATTCGTCTTGTGTGATGGTGGTTCCTGGGGGCAAGGTGACGATGTTTCAGGCGATTATGATGAGGGGAGAGGAGGGTGGAGAGGTGTTGGTTCCGAATCCTGGTTTTCCTATATATGGTTCGCTGGTCAATTTTTCTGGAGCGAAGCTTGTGAGCTATCGTCTTTGCCCGGACAACAATTGCCGTCCGAGTGTGGAGGGGATAGAAGCGGCCTTGAGTGAGAAGACGCGTCTTCTTATATTGAACAATCCGGGCAATCCGACGGGAGGTTGTTTGCCATCGGATGAGATGGATCGATTGGGTCAGGTGTTGAAGAATTATCCTGATGTGTGGATTCTCTCGGATGAGATTTATTCGCGTTTGGTATTTGATGGTATTTCGTATCGTTCTATGCTGAGTTATCCGTGGCTTAGGGATCGTGTGATTGTGTTGGACGGTTGGTCGAAGGCCTATGCGATGACGGGTTGGCGTGTGGGCATGGCGGTATGGCCTAAGGATTTGAAGGTTTATGCGGAGCGTATGGCGATTAACAGTTACTCGTGTGTGAATGTGGCTGCACAATGGGGAGCACTTGCGGCGTTGAGGAGTTCTCAGGAGAGCGTGGAAGAGATGCGTAAGGATTTTCAAGAACGTCGAGACGTGGTGTGTGAGGAAGTGTCGAGGATGGAAGGCGTGCGTTGCAATGTGCCTGATGGTGCTTTTTATGCGTTTCTTGATGTGGGAGAATCGGGCTTGGGAGATGCGGACGTGGCCCAAGATATTTTGTTGGATAACTATGGAGTGGCTTTTATTTCTGGTCATAGTTTTGGGGAGGGCAATGGTTCATTTTTGAGGATGAGTTTTGCGGCGAGCAAGGAGAGGATTTTGGAAGGTCTTAGTCGTTTGTCGCGAGCGATTCGGGAGGCGAATTGAGATGACGGATAGGATAGAATTTTTGCTGGAGCGTATAGCGGTTGCTCTTGAGGGCAGGGGTGGTATTGAGGGCAGGGGTGGTATTGAGGGCAGGGGTGGTATTGAGGGCAGGTGGGGTGTTGGGTCGGGAGGTTGTAAGCTTGAGGGGGGTAAGGTTTATGTGTGGCAGTCGCATGAGGGTTTAAGGGGCTTGCAGTCGGTGTCTATGGGGGATGTGAGTCTGCTTGAGAGTCTGATAGGGATTGATGAGCAGAAGCGGAAGCTTTATGACAACACGCGACAATTTGCGGAAGGTTTTCCGTCGAACAATGTGCTTTTGTGGGGGGTGAGGGGTACGGGGAAGAGTTCACTTGTGAAGTCAGTGGTAAGCTCTCTTCAGGGAGATTTTTTGGGGGAGCGTTTGGTTTTGGTAGAGATTTACCGAGAGGATTTGGGTTCTTTTCATGAATTGTTTGAGGTTTTGCGGGATCATCGGGACAAGAGGGTGATTATTTTTTGTGATGATTTGTCTTTTGATTCTCGGGATGCTGACTATAAGTCTTTGAAGTCAGTTCTTGAGGGTGGTATAGAGGGTCGTCCTTCGCATGTACTTTTTTATGCGACATCGAATCGCCGTCATTTGATGGCTCGAGGTATGGGAGAGAATGAAGAGAAGGCGTCGATACATATGGGCGAGGCGGTAGAAGAGCATGTCTCTTTGTCGGACAGGTTTGGTCTTTGGTTAGGGTTTCACGCGATGGATCAAGAGACTTATCTGAAGATAGTGTCGAATTATGTGGAGTCTTTAGGGGGAGAGTTGGAGGAGGGATGGGAGGAGTTTGCGAAGGCTTGGAGTCGTCAAAGGGGACATCTATCGGGTCGGGTTGCGTACCAGTGTGCGTGCGACATGGTGGGTCGTTTTTTGACGAGGGCTGGCTAGTGGTAGGGTCGGCTCGTGGGAGGTTTTGACGAGGCTCGACTGGTGGTAGGGTTGGCTGGTAGGCTTGGCAGGTGGTAGGGTTGGGCTAGTGGGAGAAGTGTCCTTTTTCTTTTGCCGGTTTTGTGTTTAAAGTGGATTTTTTCTTCTCAAAGAAGAGAGAGAGGTTGTCTTCTTTTTTATTTTCTTCGAGTGTTTTGATGAACTGATAGAAGTGACTTATGGGCATACGGAGGGTGGAAACGATCACGAAGACGTCTGATGCGGAGGGTTCGATGAAGTTGTGTTCATATGCTTCGAGGGTGTATCGGTGGATACCCGTGATACTTTGGAGGTTGTGGAGTGAGAGTCCATGAACCAAGCGCAAAGCTCGGAGGCCGTTTGCGATTTGGAAGGGTTTGATGGTATCTTTTTTGGGGAGAGGAGGACGAGGGTGGGACATGGTTGTGGCAATCTCCGGTATATTGTGAACATGTAGAACGGGCGTGGATGGAGGGATTGTTCTCTGTTCTTTTCTATTATTATTATAGGGTTAAGCTGATATGAGTCACTGTTTAAGTCAAGTTATTTAATAATAAGTGCATTTATACAACTTTTAGTGTAATTATTCACATAATCCCGTAAGGGGTTTGTGGTGAGGTTACAAGGGGGGTAGGAGTCCTATGGCGACGAGGGTTCCTACATAGATTTGATTTTTGAAGGTTTTGAGGGAGCTTGATGGAGATTTAAGGTTCCATAGTTTGAGGGTGTAGAAGGCGTAGAGGAAGGCGGGTATTAGGGAGAGGGAGAAGAGGAAGTGAGGGATGATGAGGGCGTGGGAGAAGGAGAGGGTGATGGCGGCGAGCAAGAAGGCTGTGTAGACTGGTAGGGGGGAATTGGGGAAGAGTCTGGCGGTAGATTTGATGTTGTGTGTGGTGTCATCTTTGATGTCTTGGTATGCGTAGATGGTGTCGTACCCGAGTGTCCATAGGATGATTGCGAGGTAAGCGATCCATGGTTCTGGTGCGGAGAAGAGGGTTTGGAGCGTGGCATTTGAGGATACAAGCCACCCGATGATGAGGGTGGAATTGAAGGTGATTCCGAGGAAGATTTGGGGCCAGAAGGTGAATCTTTTTGCGAAGGGATAGAGAGAGACGAGGCCGGCGATGGGGATGAGGATGATGAAGACGGGGGGGGGGAGGATGAGGATGAGGGGGAGGGAGAGGGCGAGGAGGGCGGTGATGAAGAGGATGGCATTTTTGGGTGAGAGT
>CAKMZR010000024.1 GCA_929200455.1 uncultured Alphaproteobacteria bacterium
TCGAGGATTTCTGGGACGACGCCAGCGATGGCGACACTGGATATGTCGAGAATATTGATGTTGTCGAGTCTGAGGAGGCTTGAGAGCGTGAGCCAGTATTCGTCTGGGGATCGGGAAGGGACGTTGTGGAGGGTGTAATGGGCGAGAGGTTGAGGTGGTGGGGAATGTTGTTTGAGTTTTTCTGGGTCGAAGAGGGCGAAGCTGATGGAGGTATTTCCGGAATCGATGGCGAGGATCATGATGGAGATATGGAAGGCAGGTAGGTTGAGTTTGAGGTATTTGGGGAGGATGCGAGGACGTTTCCTGTGTAGAATAGACGTTTTTCCCCGTGAATTTCAAGGATCAAGGCACCATTATTTGAGATTCCACGGAATATGCCGTGATGTACTTCGTCTTGTAGGTTGAGGGAGATGTTTTGATTGAGGAGGTGTAGGTGCTGGGCGTATTCTGAGGAGAGACTTTGTTGGGGAAGTTTTTGGAAGAAGGAGATCATATGAGTTTGGAGTTGTTTTTGGAGGGAGTGGAGGGGAGGGGGTTCACGGAATTGGGCGATGTGTGCGGCGTGGAGTTGAGGGGGAGAAGAGAGGACATTCATGCCGACTCCGATGATGGTGTAGAGAGGTTTTTCATTTTGGAAGGAAGTTTCGATGAGGATTCCTGAGATTTTTTTGCCTTGAGAGAGTATATCGTTTGGCCATTTGATGGAGAGGTTGGGTATGGAGAGGTTTTTGAGGGTTGTAAATACGGCGAGGGATGCGACGACGAGGAGGTCGTGAGGTAGGGATGAATTTTTTTGATTTATGTGGGGAGAGAAAAGGAAGCTCATATAGAGATTTCCGTGAGGAGAAGTCCATGGTCGGCCTCGAGATCCTTGTCCTTTTGTTTGGATGAGGGAAGAGAGAGCGAATCCGTTTTTGAAGGGGAGTTGAGCATAAACGTGAGCGGTTTGGTTGGTCGATTGTAGGGCGGGGAAGGAGAGGAGAGGAGGCATGATGACGCTTAGAGGGTGTGGAGTCCGAAGATGAAGGGGAGTGATACGAGGAGAGAGAAGGAAGCGAGGAGGAGAGTATTTCCTGCGGATGCGTGTGGAATATTTTCGATGGAGGTTTCGCTGAGTGGATTGGAGAAGCAGAGTATGAGCAGTCGAGAAAGGGCGATAGCTTGGGGAATGATGAGTGCGGAGAGGATGAAGGTGGGGATGAGGGAGAGGGGGCTATGGAGAGGAAGGGGTAGGATTTTGAGGATTTCTAGGGAGATGAAGAAGGTTTGTGAGGAGAAATTGAAGGAAAGCGGGAAGGCGAAGGCTGAGAGGAGTGAGGCGATGAGGAGGAACGAGAGTCTGGGGTGGTGTCGTGTGATTCCTTGGAGGTCTGAGAATTGTCGGATGGGTTGATTTTGTCTTTGCAGTTTTGTGTTGAGTATGGCGAGGATGATGCTGGAGAGAGCGGAAGTGATGAAGATTTGGCAGACGAAGGCGAAGCGATTGGCGTTTCCTGAGAGTGAGAGGATGACGATGAGGTGGGCGTGAAGGATGGAGATAGCGGTGTAGGAGAGGGTAGGGATGCTGGATGTGGAGATGAGGGTGAAAGCGGCGGGAATGAAGGTGGTGCAGACGACGAGGAAGGTAGTGATGAAGATGATGGATGTTTGGGGGATATAGAGGGATACATAGGAGAAGAGTTTGTCGTGAAGGATGAGGAAGAAGACGATATTGATGAGGGAGGCGATGGTGACGACGGTGAAGCTTACGGCGGGGGTGACGGTATTGATGATACGGAGTCCGACATGGAAGAAGGGTATGAAGGATCGCGCGAGGGGAGAGAAGAGTATGAGGAAGATGGCGAGGAAGTGTACGGGAGCGGGAATATTTGAGTTGAAATAGAGGTCGAAAGAGAGGGTTGTTTTGAGATTTTCTTTTTGGAAGAAGACGATGAGGAAGATGCTGGAGAGGGCGAGGAAGAAGCCGCTGAAGTGGTGTATGGTGAGGGATTGGAGGTTAATTTTGTGGGTATGGGATCGGAAGAGGATGAGGAAGAAGGGGAGGTTCGTAATTTCGACGCCGAGGAAGAAGATGACGAGGTCGTTTTGGGAGAGGGTGAGGGCGAGCAAGAGGATACTTGCGAGGAGGGAGATAGAGATTTGGCGATGGATGGCGTGTTGTTGTGAGAGGAAGATGGCGACGAGCGAGGAGAAAGCGATGAGAGCGTAGAGGAGGTCGAAAGTGATATTTTTTGTGGTGAAGTGGGTTTCGAGGAGTTCTGAGAAGGCGAAGGAAGCGTGTATGAGGGCGAGAACGAGGAAGGAAAGGATGGAGAAGAGTGAGATGAATTGGTTGAGGGAATGTACATTATAGTATTTTTTTTGGAAGCGTATGGTTTTTTTGGAGAAGAAGGCGGAGATGTACTGCAGGAAGACGAGGAGTCTTTGAGCCGCGATAATTTCGAGGGCGATAGCGGGAATGAGGACGAAGCAGGGCAATAGGTTCATGAGATTATGGAGAGGAAGAAGAGGAAGAGGTAGATGAAAGAGATGAAGGAGATGATAATGGAATTGTCGTTGAAGAAGAAGGAGTAGAGTTGTTGGGGGTTGTGGGGACGTTGTATATTTTTTTGTGATGAGAGCAGGTTTGAGGCTCTGAGGGAAGAGAAGAGGAGGATGATTGAGAGGGTTGACGGAATGAGGAGGGGATGCGAGAGGGCTTGGAGGAAGTGGAAGTTTTGGGGAGAGAGGCTATGGAAGAGGGAGAGAAAGAGGGAGGGAATATTTTGGAGGTTATAGAAGAAGATGAGAAAGGGAGGGAGGAGTGCGAGGAGGAGAGCGATACGGGCGACGAGGGGATGAGGTGGCGAGCTTGCGGGATTTTTTTGTTGGAAGACGAGGGTGAAGAAGGGGAAAGAGAGGATGAATAGGGTTTGGAATTGCGTGAGGGTGTGGGGGAAGAGGGAGAGGGTGAAAGCGGAGATGGAGAGGGAAATGGAGATGATGAGCGGCAGTATTTTTTCTTGATATTTTAGGGTGAAAAGGAAGCAGGATGGAGCAAGGATGAGGAGGGATGCGACGAGTCCGAGGGAGAAGCTGAGGTTATTAAAGAGGAAGAAGGATTGGAAGTTGATAGAGAAGAAGATTTTGAGGGCGAGGGAAGACTGGAAGAAAGCGATGGTGACGGCGACGGTTCTTGTGGAGAACTGGGAAAGATTTTTCCAGAATGAGAGGGAAGGAATGAGGCCGCTGAAGAGTGCGGTTGCGAGTATGAGGAGAGCGTTGTAGGCGAATCCGTTGCTGAGGGTATTGGTGGCGATGACGATGATGAAGGATGCGGCGAGATTTAGGGGTGTGATCAGGAAGTTTTTTTTGATTGTGAGAGGAGATCGGGAGAGTTGTGATGAGTGAGAGTGGGAGTGAGAGAGTATATCGAGAGCGAGTGAGGAAGCGAGTATGAAGGAGAGGATATTGAGGGGATGTGAGAGGGATTGTATGGAGTAGAGGTTGAGGAAGTGGTTATGGGTATAGATGATGGGGGATGCGATGACGATTGAGATGCAGCATAGGGAGAGGGGAATGGATTCGGAGATGTGGTTGACGGCGTGTAGGAGTATGAAGACGGCAAGAGCGGTGACGGCGATGAAGATGGGCAAATTGAGGTTATTGAAAGGGAGAGAGATGAGGGGGAAGATTGAGAGTATGATGAAGTAAGCGACGGCGATAAAGAGGAAAGCGGCGAGGGTGAAAGCGAGTAGGATGGAGAGGTTTTGAGCGTTTTTTTGGAAGGAGTGTGGATGAAGTAGGGGGAGAGCGGCGATAGCGGCAGCGGCAGCGATGGTTTTATAGCTAGCAAAATGGGCTAGTGACCACGATTCTTCGAGCATGAGATGTTGTCTTGAAGGGAGGGTGTGGGTGATGGCGGGGATGACGGGACTCGAACCCGCGACCTCTGGCGTGACAGGCCAGCACTCTAACCAACTGAGCTACACCCCCTTGAAGAGAAGTTCTGCATGAAGAGAGGAGCAAGTACGTAGACAAGGAAAGGAAGTCTGAGCTTATCTTTTGTAGCGGAACAAAAAGTCTCTATGAGGAACGACGTGCGAAACAAAGGTTTACAAGAAGAGTAAGTACATGAGGAGGAGGGTAAAGTCAACATGAAATAGGCATTTTTTGGTATTATGAAGTGGAGATGGAGCAAGCGTTGAGTATTTCTTCGATATTTTGGCTGATGGAATTGATGTCGTCTTGGGAGTCTGCTTCTGCACGGATGAGGATGCGGTGTTCTTCATGATTTTCAGGAGCGGAAACGTGCCACCATCCGGATTTGCTTTCGATGCGTAAATTTTTCCCTTTATGATGAGGGATATCGTGAGAAGAGAGGTAATGGGCGATGGAGAGGATGGCGTCTTGAGAGGGGAAGGGCGTGGGTACGGAGAATGGGGGAATAACGAGGTATTCTTCTTTTTGATTTTCGATATATTCGGAGAGGGAGAAGTCTTGGGACTGAGCGGAAGTGAATTCGAGGAATGTGATGGCGGCAAGGAGTCCGTCCGGGCATCCGTGGAGTGGTTTTCCGAAGCCGAAGTAGCCGGATGACGTGATACTGACGGTGGCGTCAAGATTGATAAGTTCAGCCATGGCGGAAGCGTAACTGGTGTCTGCGAAATGGAGGGTATGTTGATTTTTGAGTAATTTTCGGGTGAAGTCTAGGGGAGCGAGGGTATCGGAGACGATGGAGCTTGGTTTGTTATTGTGGTGTTTTTTGATGAAGGTATCGACGATGATGGAGGCGGTGGTGAAGGTGGGAAGGGTTTGTCCTTTTTCGTCAACGATGATGAGAGAGGAAGCGTCGCTATTGAAGAGGAATCCGAAAGCGGCTTCTTCTTCGATGATGATGTCTTTGAGTTGTTTGAGGCCTTCGGAGATGGTGTCGTAGGAAGTGGGGTAATCGAGGGAGTTGTCGTTGATGAGGAGGTGATTCCCTGGTATTTTGTGGACGATATCATGAAGGAGGCTTGCGATGCTTCCGCCTGCACAATTCCAAACGATGGGAGCGGAATTGGAAGAATTGTCTTGAGAGATCATGTGTTCTTGATAGATATTGATGGCGTTGACGCTGACGATTCCGCCGGTTTGAACATTATGGTTGAAGCCGATTTTTGCGTATGAGGTGACGTCGAGGATTCGTTGTCCGTGGAGTGGTCCTCGTGTATCGAAGATGCGAAAGCCGCTACAGTTTGCGGGAGAGCTTCCGCCGGTAACGACGATGGCGAGATGGGCTTCGAGCATTTTCATGGTGAAGTGGGCAACAGCGGTAGTGCAGTGTCCGAGTCTGAGTACGTAAAGCCCTTCCCAAGCAAGGCCGCGACAAATTTCTTCTTCGAGGGCCGAGGAGGAGAGTCGTTCATCATAAGCGACACAGACAATGCGAGCCCCTTGAGCGAAGTACATATTGCCGATGGCTTGCCCGAAAGCGAGGGCGTCTTCGGTTTTGAGGGTATTTCCCATTTCGCCATTGATTTCGCTATCTTTGACGATGGAGGGATTGAAGAAGTACCGTTGAGAAAAGGGGTTAAGATGTTGCAATTTTCTGGAGGGAGCAGGGGGTTTGGGTATATTCGTTCTTTTTATTAGGAAACATTGATTCCTTGGTGGGATCAATGGGAAGAATAGTCGAAATGGGAGATGACGGGAGCGGAAATGAGTTCTTCGGAGGCGGTGGGATGTACGGCGATGGTATTTTGGAATTGTGAGAAGGTTATTTTTTGTGAAAGGGCGACGGCAAGGGGCTGTATGAGTTCGTCGACTCCGTCTCCGACAAGGGCGATTCCGAGTATGGTTTCGTCATCCCCGACGGTGAAGAAGGAGTAGAGATTTTTGAAGGTTTGTCCTGAAAACCCGGAGTTCATGGGTTTGAAAGATGCGGTACGGACGGAGAATTTGAGTTGATGTATTTTGGCGTATTCGTGGGTTTCTTCTTCGGAAAGCCCGACGAAAGCGAGAGGGGGGATGGAGAAGACGGCGGTAGGGATGAGTTGGGGGTTGAGTGTGGGAGGTTTTTGTGAGGAGAGGTGGGCGTGAAAGACGGCGGCTTGTCGTATAGCGACGGGAGTAAGTTCTGGGAATCCGTGTACGACATCGCCGATGGCGAAGACGTTGGGTATGGTGGTTTGGAAGGTTTTGTCGACGTGAATTTTTTTCCCTTGGAAGAAAGAGTCAGGGTTGAAGTTTGGGAGGCGGTCGAGGTTGAGTGCTTCGAGGAGAGGTTTGCGTCCGGTTGCAAATAAGATTTCTGAAGTTTCGAGGGTTTGGTCATTTTTGAGGGTGACGGAGAGATTCTTTTCATGATTTCTTGGGGAGATGGAGGCGACTTCTTGGGAGAGAATGACGTTGAGTCCGTGTAGTTGAGCTTGTTCTAGGAAGTGGTTGGAGGGTTGACGTGAGAAGTTTGAGAGGAGATGGTCACGCCTGTGGATGAGGGTTGTTTTTGTGCCAAGGGCGTTGAAGATGGAGGCGATCTCGACGGCGATATAGCTACCCCCGACAACGACGAGGGAGGGGGGTAGGGAGGATAGGTTGAAGATGTCATCGGAAACGAGGGCGTGTTCATTTCCGGGGACGGGTGGTTTGAAAGGCGTCCCGCCTGTGGCGATGAGTATATTTTGGGCGGAGATGGAAGTGTTATTGATGGAGAGGGTGTGGTTATCGAGGAAGGAAGCGGTTCCTTGGATGAGGGAGACGTTGTTATCGTTGAGTATTTTTTGGTAGATATTATTGAGGTTATGAATGTAGGAGATGAAGTTGTCGCGTAGGACTTCCCATTGGAATTGTGGTTGATGGATTTGGAATCCGAAGGGTTCAGCGTGTTGTAAGGAAAGAGCGGTATGAGCGGCGTAATGAAGGATTTTTTTTGGCACGCAACCTCTATTGACGCATGTTCCGCCGAGTTGGTGTCTTTCACAAAGGGCGACGCGCAATCCGCTTTGGGCGGAGAGTCTTGCGGCCCGAACGCCACCGGATCCGCCACCGATGACGATGAGGTCGTAATCGAAAGGATGTTTCATGAGTTATCGTCTTTCAAAGAGGGACTCGAGGTCTTTGAGTTTGAGGGTGACAAAGGAGGGTCTTCCGTGATTGCATTGACTTGCGAGGGGAGACTGTTCGATATTTCTGAGGAGAGCATTCATTTCGGAGAGAGTCAAGGGAGTATATCCTCTGAGGGCTTGATGGCAAGCGGCTTTAGAGAGTACGCGAAAGATGTGTTCTTTGATGATTTCTTCTGTGGCGGAGGCGTCCTCACTGAGGGCATCGATGACATCGAGAATGATGCGTTCAGGGATGGTGTCTTTGAGTATGGATGGGGCGGCAGAGATTCGGATGCGGTCTTCTTTGTGGGGAGTGATGGAGAATCCGAATTGTTCCCATAGGGATTGATGTTTTATGATGAGGGCGACATTTTCTGGAGATTCGCAGGGAACGGATCGGGGGACGAGGGACATTTGTGAGGGGAGTGGTGCGGATTGTGCGAGTTGATTTTTGAGTTGTTCGTATAGGATTCGTTCGTGAGCGGCATGTTGGTCGACGATGACGAGGCTATCTTGAGTTTCTGCGATGATGTAGTTTCCCATGATTTGCGAGCGTGCTTCGCCGAGGGGCCCGCTTTTGGGCAAGAGTTCTATTTCTTCTTCTATGGGGGCTTGTGGGGGAGAGTTTTGCGGAGGAGGATTTTTTTGGTTTATGAGGTTTTCGTGGAAGGCTTGGGTGAAGGAGGGAGAGGTATTTTTGGAGGGGTATGATGATGATTGTCGGGTATGGGTTTGGGGAGGTTTTGCTGCATGAACGAACTGTGATGCGAGATGGGATGAGGTTGCGGTGGGAGTATCTCTGAGGAGATTTTTGATGGCGTGGCGAATAATATTTTTGGTTTCGACGGGTTGTCGCAGACGTATTTCTGTTTTTGAGGGATGGGCGTTGACGTCGATGTAGAGGGGGTCGATGGTGAAGAAGAGTACGGCGTGAGGGTATCGTCCTCTGGGGAGGGTATCGCCGTAGGCACTACGGATGACGGCGTTGAGGACTTTGTCTTTGACGATGCGGTTATTGATGAAGATGTGGAGGGTATTGGCATAAGATGAGTTGAAGGTGGGAAATCCGAGTCGACCTTTGATGGAGAGGGGGAAGCTGTCATGAGAGAAATCGACGTCGAACGCGTTATCGATGAAGTTATCGCCGATGATTTGGGAGATGCGAGTTCCGAGGGGGTCGTGATGTTCCGGGGGGTATGAGGGGAGGTCGAAACGTTTTTTTCCGTCGACGAAGAGGGTGAAGGCGGTGGGTAGGGATGAGAGTGCGAGGTCTTTGAAGACGGCGATGACGGACTTGGTTTCAACGGTTACGGATCGCAGGAAAGTTTTTCGGGCTGGGATATTGTGGAAGAGGTTTTGGACGGTAATTTTTGTGCCGTGAGGTGTGAAGTGTTTGATGGGTTGAGGTTTTGAGGGTTGTTCATTTTGGAAGGAGACGCTCCAAGAATTTTCGCTTTGCTCTGTCCGAGAAGCGATGGAAGTTTCGGAGACGGCGATGATGCTGGCGAGGGCTTCGCCTCTAAAGCCGAAGCTATTGATGTGTGCGAGGTTATTGTCGGGGAGTTTGGAAGTGGCGTGACGTTTGGCGGCAAGAGGTATGGATTGAGGTTCTATGCCGTGTCCGTTGTCGGTGACGGAGATGAGTTCTGTTCCCCCATTTTGGATGTGGATAATGATTTGTGAGGCGAGTGCGTCGAGGGCATTTTCGACGAGTTCTTTGACGACGGAAGCGGGTTTTTCGACGACTTCGCCAGCGGCGATGAGGTTGACGGTATGGGAGGAGAGTTCTTTGATGACGGGAAGTTGTGTAGGTAACGGGTTGTTCATGAAGACTAGAGGAAGGAGTGAGGTGGGAGGAGTATGGGGACGTTTTCGTTTATGGAGAGGGGGTGAGCGTGGGCTTTTCTGAAGACGAGGATTTGGGCGTGTGCGGTGGGAAGGTTGAGTCCACTCTCTTGTCGAGGAAGGATGGAGACGGCTGGGAGTCGATGGTGTTCTGATTCTTTGGTTTCGGCAAGATTCGCGGTATTTGAGAAGGTGGCCCGCAGGAAGACGTCGGTGTGTGATCCTTGGGGTAGAGGGGAGAGGGAGACTGCACTTTGGAGGGAGAGTTGGGGAGATGTTTTGAGTCCTGAGAGGGCACGGATGATGTCTGCGAGGTATATCCACGAGCCGACCATGCATGAAGCGGGATTTCCGGGAAGTCCAAGTACGGGAATATTGTGGTTATTGAGAGCGAAGAAGGTGGGTCTTCCGGGTCTTGTATTGACGCGTTGGAAGAGCAAGCGAGCATTGAGTTCAGCGAGAGCGGGTTTGACGAGGTCGTAATTGCCGACGGAAGCCCCTCCGATGGTGACGATGAGGTCGGAAGTTTCGAGGGCGTGTGCGAGGGTATTGATGAGGAGGCTTTTGTTGTCGACGAGGGGAGGGAGGGAGAGGACCTTGCCGCCGAGGAGGTCGACGAGGGAGGCGAGAGCAAAGGCGTTGGAGGCGTAAATTTGCCCTTGTTTGAGGGGTTTTCCGGGAAGGATAAGTTCGGAACCTGTGGATATGAGGGTGACGCGAGGAGATTTGCTGACGGCAATCTGTTCATAGCCGAGGGATGCGGCAAGGGAGACATCGCGAGCAGAAATTCTGCGAGTCTGTGAGAGTACGGTTTGATTTTTCTGGAAGTCGCTTCCTGCGGCGAGGATGAAGTCTAGGGGTTTTGGTTTTTGCTTGTGGTCTGGGGCTATGGAGATTGTGGTATTGTGGAGGGAGATAAGTTCTTGAGGGATGACGGCGTCTGTGTATTGGGGGAGTTGGGAACCTGTGAAGACGCGGATGGCATTTCCGGAGGAGAGATCGGCGTCGTAGGTGGTGCCTGCAGGAATTTCGCCGATGACACTCCAGGAGTCGCATTGGAGTCCGGAGACGGCATATCCATCCATGGTGGAAAGATTTTTTTCTGGTGAGGTGAAGGGGGCGATGAGGTCTTCACGCAAGACGCGACCGGTAGCCTTTTCGAGGGGGACTTTCTCGATTTGTGTGGGGACGAGATGAGAAAGTATGAGGGTACGAGCCTCGATGAGGGAGAGGGGATTATGAAGACCAGTCACCGCTTTTGCCTCCTGACTTGCTAAGGAGTCGGACATTGTGGATGGTGATAGATTTGTCGAGAGCTTTTGCCATATCGTAGAGGGTGAGGGCAGTGATGCTTGCGGCGACCATGGCTTCCATTTCGACGCCGGTTCGTCCATTGAGGGTTACGGTGGCCCGGGCGACAAGGAGGTTGTTGTTGAGGGGTGTTATGGAGACATCTACGGATTCTGGGGAGATTCCGTGACAAAGAGGGATGAGTTCGGAAGTTTTTTTTGCGGCTTGGATTCCGGCGATTCTTGCGGTGGCAAGAGCCTCACCTTTGGGCCCACCTTGGAGGATTTGCTCACGTATGAGTGGTTCCATGGCAACGGAAGCTTCGGCAACGGCGGTGCGTAGAGTGATGGGTTTCGAGGAGACATCGACCATGGTGGCTTCGCCGGAGTCCTTGATGTGGGTAAGAGGAGTCATGATGAGATTTCTTTGAGGAGAGAGGAGAGGGTATTTCCGGGTGAGGGGGTTTTCATGAAGAGGGTTCCGATGAGGAAGCATGAGATTCCGGCATTGATGTAGGGTTGGATATCGGAAGGAGAATTGAAGCCGCTTTCGGCGATGATGAGGGTGTTTTCGGGGAGGTTTTGGGCAAGGGAGAGGGCGTTATGGGTTTCGATGGAGAGGGTATCAAGGTTTCTGTTGTTGATGCCGACGAGGCTGCTTTTCATGGAAAGGGCACGCTCGAGTTCTTGGGGGTTATGGACTTCGACGAGGACATCAAGGTTGAGCTCGTGTGCGTGACTTTCAAGTTCATGAGCAAGAGTGTCATCAAGGATGGAGAGGATGAGGAGAATGGCATCAGCTCCGATAGATTTGCTCTGGTCGACTTGGTAGTGGTCAAAGATAAAGTCTTTTCTCATGAGGGGGATAGAGGTAACACCTTTTATTTTTGTGAGGTGTTGAGGATGGCCTCCGAACCAATCACGCTCGCAAAGTACGGAGAGGCAAGCAGCACCATTTTTTTGGTAATCTTCAGCAATGTCTGAGGGCATGAAAGGATCGCGTAGAAGTCCTTGGGAGGGGGATTGTTTTTTGATTTCAGCGATGATGGCGGGTATTTTTTGGTTATGGAGATCGCGGAGGGTTTGGGCGAAGGGTCGAGAGGGTGGAAGGGTGTTTAGGTTTGCAAGGAGTTCGTGGTGAGGGTATTCTTTTTTGTCTTCTTCAAGTCGGGTACGACAGTCTTTGAGGATGGAGGAGAGAGTCTGTGTCATGATGAGGAGATGGCGTTGAGGGTGTTGGCGGCTTTTTTGTTGATGAGGGCATTGGCGGCGGTGAGGCTTCCTTCTCGGAGCGATGCGACTTTTCCTGCGACGAGGAGAGCAGCAGAAGCAGTCATGATGACGCTGTCATAGTAGAGTGTATTTTTTTCTTTTCCTGAGAGCAGTCCTTTGATTTTGGAGGCGTTGTATTCTGCGTCTCCGCCTTTGATGCCGTCGATGGAGTCGTGGGGGCGGAATCCTGCATCTTCTGGTGAGAATTCGTAGGGTGAGATTTTTCCGTTTTTGACGAGGTATCCGCTATTGGTTCCATGTGCGAGTATTTCGTCGGCACCGGAAGAGTTTCCGACGACGAGAGCGGATTCTACGTGGTTTTGGAGGGCGGATGCCATGAGTTTTTGTCGTTTATCCCCGACGGCCCCGATGATCATGAAGGGAGTCTGGGCGGGATTGCAGAGGGGGCCGAGGATATTGAAGATGGAGGGAAGTTTGAGGGCTTGCCGCACGGGAGAGACATGTTTCATGGCGGGGGGGAATTGTGGGGCGAACATGAAGCCGAATTTGTGTTTAGAGATGGAGGCGGCGGTGTGTTCTGGAGAGAAGTTTGTGATTCCGAGGGCTTCGAGGACGTCTGCGGCTCCTGACTGAGAGGACACGGCACGGTTTCCGTGCTTTGCGACGGGAATGTCGCAAGCGGCGACAAGGAGTGCGGCGGTTGTGGAGATATTGAGTGTTTGGAGGTTATCGCCGCCTGTGCCGACAATGTCGAGTGATTTTTTTTTGATTTGAGGTGGGATTTCGAGGGGTGTCATGTGAGAGATCATGGCACTTCGTGCGGCTGTGACGTGGTGGGTTTGTTCGCCGGCGGTGGCAAGAGCGGCAAGGAAAGCGGCGAGTTGGATGTGGGGTGCTCCGCTGAGGATGAGGTCGAAGACTTTTTCTATGGTGTTTTCGTCGACGGGTTCCTGTTGCATGAGGGCGAGGGTGGTTTGTTGGATGAGAGGAGAGAAGTCGGGGTTGTTCATGCGTTTTCCTTTTTGAGCAGAGAGAAGGGGATATTATGGAGGGAGAGGAAGTTTGCGATGATTTGGATTCCTGAGGGTGAGGCGATACTTTCTGGGTGGAATTGCACGCCAGCGAGGGGGAGTTCTTCATGGGCGAGGGCCATGATGGACTGGTCACCTTGGCTTGTGGCGATGACGCTGAGATTTTTGGGAAGGGATGGGGCATCGACGATGAGGCTATGGTATCGCGTGGCGGGAAAGGGGGATTCTATGTGTGAGAAGAGGGGGTGTTGTGTATGTTCTATGTGAGAGATTTTGCCGTGCATGGGAACGGGAGCGTGTACGATGCGGGCCCCGAAAGCGGCACCGATGGCTTGCATACCGAGACAGACTCCGAATATGGGGATTCCGTGTGATTGGGCAAGGGAGATGGAGAGTGGGGTGATGCCGCTATTTTCTGGACGTCCGGGCCCGGGTGAGATGAAGATGGCACGAGGTTTGAAGTTGATGATTTTGTCGTGTGAGATTTGATTATTTCGCACGACTTTTACCTCTTGATTGAGGGAGAAGAGGGTATGTGCGAGGTTATAGGTGAAGCTGTCAAAATTGTCGATGAGGAGGATCATGGTGATTGATTTTTTGAGAGGCTGTAGAGATTTAGGGGAGATACGAGGGCCCCACAGACGAGTCCTTGTAGGAGTTGGGCGGCACCGAGTATGAGGGCGATGACGAGAGCTTGTGGTTCGGATGTTCCGATGTAGGGAGCGATGAGAACGAATCCCGTTTCTCGCACGCCCCATCCAGCGACGCTAATAGGAAGATACGCGATAACGAGAATGGTTGCAACAGCGGTGAGGAGGCTGAGGGGTTGTAGGTTCCACCCAGCGAAGAAGATGACGGTGAGGGGAATGGAGCAAGCGAGGATTTGCACGACGAGTGCACAAAGGAAGCAGAGGAAGACGAGGAGGGGATGTTTTGAGAAGATGTGGAGTCCGAAGAAGGTTTGGTACAGGAGTTTTGAGATTGGATTTTTGTGTTGAGAGAAGAGGGGGAAGAGGTGGTGTGAGAAGATGATGAGGAGGAGGGAGGTGGTGATGGAAGCGAGGAAGGTGAAGATGATGGGCGTTGAGAGATGGGAGAAGGAGGTGGCGATGGGGGATTGGGGGTAGAGTAAGATTTCGAGGAGGAAGGCGGAGACGGCGATGGAGAAGAGGGCTGCGAAGGCGAAGGCTCTATCGAAAAGGAGGGTGACGAGGGTATTGGAGAGTGGGGCTTTATGTGAGGTGAGGTGAACGATGCGAGCGGCGTCGCCACCTACGGGTAGCGTTTGGCTAAAGATCATGCCGATGAAGATATTGATGACGAGGTGAATTTTTGTGATGTGGGGTATGAGGATGGAGGCCATGAGTATCCAGCGAGTGATATGAGCGATAGTCATGCCGAAGAGTATGATGATGATGGGCATGATCCATTGAACTCCGATGAGGGAGAAGGTTTCCATGAGTTTATGGAGGGGAAATTTTGAGACGATGAAGCCGACGAGGGATAGGCTGACGACGAAGGTGAAGAGGGAGAGTAGGGATCGCCGAGAGAGTGTCATTTTATGAGGATGTAGCGAGGAGGGCTTGAGTCCGTTTGAGGACTTGTTCTGTGGAGATATTTTTCATACAAATGGGGTCAGAACAGGGAGAAGTTTTTGCGTTGAAGGGGCTGATGCAAGGAGAGCAAGCGAGGAAGAGGGAGATGGCTTCTTGATTTGTGCCGACAGGCCCGAAGAGCACGGGAGTTTCGGGTCCGAAGAGTACGAGGGTGGGGATAGCGGTAGTGGAGGCGAAATGGGCGGGTCCTGAGTCATTTGTGACGAGGAGGTGACTGAGGGAATAGAGTGCGATGAGTTCATCGAAAGAGGTTTCTCCTGCGAAGGGTATGACG
>CAKMZR010000025.1 GCA_929200455.1 uncultured Alphaproteobacteria bacterium
GGCGGGTTGTGTGGTTGGCGTCATGTTTGCGTGATCGTTTGGTGGAGGTTTTGGGCTTTGAGTCTTATGAGGTTTTGGAGGAGGTGAAGGGCAGTGTTTTTGAGGGGAGTGTTTGTGGACATCCTTTGCGTGGTCGTGGCTATGATCGTCGGATAAGGTTATTGCCGGGAGATTTTGTGACGGGAGATCAGGGAACGGGATTTGTGCATATGTCATTGGATCATGGTATGGATGATTTTGTTCTTGGGAAGGCGTATGACCTTGAGCCATTGGAGTTGGTGGGTCTTGACGGAAAGTTTAAGGAGTGGGTACCTTTATTTGGGGGTTGTGCGGTATGGACGCGTGAGGGTAAGGAGGGGGATGCGAACAAGAGGGTTATGGAGATTTTGGAGGAGGAGGGTGTTTTGTATGGTCGGGGTAAGTTGCGTCATCAATATCCTCATTCGTGGCGTTCGAAGGCTCCGTTGATGACGTTGGTGACGCCGCAGTGGTTTGTGAGTATGGATCGGGATGGCCTGCGTTCTCGGGCATTGGAGGCATTGGAGTCGACAAATTTTTACCCGAAGGAGGGACGTCGTCGTTTGTCTTTGATGATAGAGGAGCGTCCTGACTGGTGTTTGTCGCGTCAGAGGAGCTGGGGTGTTCCCTTGCCGTTATTTGTGCACAAGAAGACGGGGGAGGTCTTGAGGGATGAGGACGTGATGGATCGTGTGGTGTCGTTATTTATGAGGGAGGGAGCGGATGCGTGGTTTTCGCATGACAAGGGAGATTTTTTGGGGGATGGTTATGATTCTGGTGATTATGAGCAGGTGATGGACGTGGTGGATGTGTGGTTTGATTCTGGAACGACGCACCGTTTTGTGTTGGATTCGCGAGATGATTTGTCTTTTCCGGCGGATATGTATCTTGAGGGAACGGATCAGCATCGAGGTTGGTTTCATTCTTCGTTGTTGGTGTCGTGTGCGACACGAGGCGTTGCGCCGTACAAGAGTATTTTGACACATGGATTTGTGGTAGACGGCAAGGGTCGGAAGATGTCGAAATCTGAGGGCAACACCTTGGATCCTTTGGATGTGGTGAAGAAGCTTGGAGCGGAGATTTTGCGTTTGTGGGTTGTGGAGTGTCGTTATTATCATGATACGAAGGCGGACATGGAGTTGATGAAGCGGACGGTGGATGTCTACCGTCGATTTCGGAACACTCTTCGCTGGATGCTTGGGAATCTTGCACACGAAGAGGAAGGGGTTGAAGTGGAGAGTGGGGATATGTCGAGTTTGGATCGTTATATGTTGCACCGCGTAGCGGTTGTGGGCGAGGAGGTGCGTCGAAGCTGCGAGGCTCATGAGTATCAGCGTCTTTATAGGTTGTTGCATACATTTTGTGCCTTGGATTTGTCTGCATTGTATTTTGATGTGAGCAAGGATACGCTTTACTGTGACGCGGTTGATGCGAAGCGTCGTCGTGCGTCGATGAAGGTTTTGCGTATTATTTTTGATTATTTGGTGAGATGGTTAGCCCCTGTATTGAGTTTTACGGCGGAGGAAGCGTATCTTTGCGACAAGGGTCTTGACGCGGAGTGTCTAGAGGGTGAGTCTGTGCACATGGAAGATTTTCTGGAGGTTTCTGAGGCTTGGAAGGACGAGTCATTGGAAGCGAGGATGTGTCAGGTATTGCGTATTCGCCAGGTGGTTTTGGGAGCATTGGAAGTTGCACGTGTGGAGGGATTGATAGGTTCCAGTTTGGAGGCACATGCGATGGTTTATGTGGATGAGGGGGTGAATGAATCTGACTTGGTGGAGGATATGGAGCGTATATGTCTTACGTCGGGGTTGAGTTTTTTTGCATTGAAGGAAGCGCCTGAGGATTCATTTTTTCTTGGAGAGGAGAAGGGTGTCCGCGTATCGATAGTGTTGGCGGAAGGCAAGAAGTGCGAGCGTTGTTGGATGGTGTTGCCTGAGGTGGGAAGTTTTACACGGAGTGATGTGTGTGGCAGGTGTGATGGCGTTTTGGAAGGTTTGGGCTGGTCTTGTGAAGAGGAGGGTGAATGATGGGTAATGGTATTCGCGTGGGTGTGGGTCTTTTTGCGGTGTTGGTTGTTTTGATCTTGGATCAGGTGACGAAGCTTATGGTGTTGCGGTATGTGGAAGAGGGAGAGACGGTGGATGTTCTTCCTTTTTTCAATATTCTTCGTGTGTGGAATGAGGGGATAAGTTTTGGACTTTTTTCGGATATGGATGCGGTTACGGTTCGTTGGATTATCGTGGGGGGAGCCTTATTGATTACGGTATTTTTGTTGTATTGGTTGATGGTGTCGCGTCGTTTATTTTTGAGTGTGGGTCTTGGTATGATGATAGGAGGAGCGGTGGGTAATATCGTGGACAGGTTGGCATGGGGAGCGGTGATTGATTTTATCCATGTATTTTGGGGGAGTTGGAGTTGGTATATTTTCAACGTGGCGGATATAGGTGTGACGGTTGGCGTGGCGTTTATGGTTTTGGATGGTTTTTTTGACAAGGGTGAAGAGGAGGCGAGGGAAGGATGAAGAGTATATACGTATCGGTATTGATATTTTTGATGATGTTTACTCTTTGGGGGTGTGGAGGAGATTTGGGGGAAGAGTTTAGTTTTAATCGGGATATTCCGGATGAGTTTTCGGTGGCGCGTCGTCGTCCTTTGACGGTTCCGCCTGATTTGTATTTGCGTCCTCCCCGAGGTGAGACTCGGAGTGAGGATTTGGAGACTCGTGGTGTGATTGATGTGATATCGGGTTTTTCTGTAGACAAGCGAGAGGCGAGTCTTGATGTGAGCGAGGGTTTGTCGTCATTTCTTCGCAAGCTGGGAGTTTTTGACGAGGTTCCACAAGATATTCGTACTCTTATAGAGGAAGATCGCAAGGACAGGTTGCACGAGGTGGAAGAGTCTGTGTTGGAGGAGATGGTGGGCGAAGAGGTCGCGAACTGACGTTATGTTGGGTTTTGAAGTTGCTGGCGAATGGTTTCGACGGCGACTTGGACGGAGTCGTTATTATTTTTTATTTCTTTTGAGATTCTGTGGATGGCGTGTTGGACGGTGGAGTGGTCACGGTTTCCGAAGGAGTGTCCTATATCTGTGAGAGAGGATCGTGTGGTTTCTTTTGCGAGGTACATGGCGATATGTCGGGGTATGACGATGTGTCTTTGTCTTGAGGAGGAAGAGAGGTCTTGAGTTTTGAGCTGGAAGTGTTCTGCGACGGTTTTTTGGATGTCGTGAATGGAGATGGGTGTATTTCTGGTTCTGAGTAGGTCTTGGAGTACTTTTTTGAGTGTGGGTATGGGTATATTTTGGGAGGGATTGAGTTTTGTGTATGCGATGAGGTGGTTGACGGCACCTTCCATTTCTCTGACGTTGGTATCGATTTCTTTTGCGAGGTATTGGAGGATGTCGTCTGAGAGGGGTGTTTTTTGTTGTTTCATTTTGGCTCTTAGAATGGCGAGTCGTTCTTTTGCGTCATAGGGGCGGAGTTGTGCGACGAGTCCTGAAGCGAGTCGAGAACGCATACGTTCGTCTGTATTTTCAAGGAAGAGGGGAGGTTTTATGGAAGAGACGACGACTCGACACTGGTTGCTAATGATTTCGTTGAAGGTGTGGAAGAATTCTTCTTGGGCCCCGGGTTTATTGCAAAGGAAGTGAATATCGTCGATGAGGAGGATATCGAGGGATCGGAAGTAATTTTTGAAGGGGAGGACATCTTTGTGTCGAATGGCTTCGACGAAGAGGTTCATGAATCGTTCTGCGGAAAGGAGGGCGGCGGATCTTGAGGGATGATTTTTTTTGAGGGAGGATGTGATGGCGTGCATGAGATGCGTTTTTCCCAAGCCGACATTTCCGTAGATGAAGAGGGGATTGGGAGCGGAATCGTTCCAAACTGAGATATCGTGAGCGGCTTCGCAAGCCATAGCGTTGGAAGTCCCGACGACGAAATTGCTGAAGGAGAGGTGGGGGTTTGTTTTTGTTTGGAAGTGTTCTGGAGTGGAAGGTTTTTGGTATGAGTTTTGGGAGGCGTGTGGCGTTGAAGCGTTTGACACGACGGGATTGGTGAAGGTGATGTCCTCGATGTGGGGGAGTTCTTTTTGCCAAAGGGAGAGGATGTGAGGGCTATAGTGTTTTTCGATGAAGGTTAGGTCTGATCCTGGAGCGTGTTGTATGAGGACGGTATTGTCTTTGATCTGGATGAATTCGAGTCCTGCGAGGGATCGCATGAAGATGTCGGGTCCGTATTCGTAGCGCATTTGGGAGACGATATTTTTCCAAATATTTCTCTCTTCTTCGGAGCGGGGATCCTCGGATGTTCTTGCAAGATTGCTGCTCTCCATTTGTTTTTTCCTTGTACGCATACCACTGAAGCCAGAGGTACAAACATTTCCTCTACGATATTTTGATGAGATTATGGGGACGTGTACATCCCTATTCTCCCTTTTGTGCATAAGGAAGCCAGTCCGATAGCCAGATTTTTCCAAGTTGAGGAAGGAAGGTATGTTCTCCGTTACCCTAGTTTCTCTTCTTGGAGAGAGGTTACTCATAGTTTATGAGAGTCCGCACACATTTTGTTGGCATTTTTTCCGGTTTGTACTGACGTTGCCTACGGGGGTTATAGTAAGGGAAGAAGGAGGAAAAAGTGAAGGTGAAAATTTTCGTAAAGAGCAAAAAAAAATCTTGACGAAAAATGTGGAAAACGGAGGTTTTGGGAAGGGAATTAATTTTTGTTATTTGATCGTAAGTTATCTAAGGGCGTAGAGGAGGTGAGAAAGTTTTGCTCAAAGTTATCCCCAAAGAGTTTTTTTTGATTTTATGCTCTTGCACCGAAGATGGCGGATCCGACTCTGACGAGGGTGGCACCGGATGCGATGGCACTATTGAAATCGGAGCTCATTCCGAAGCTGAGTATGGGGAGTTGGAATTGAGCGGCGATGCGTGTACAGAGGAGGAAGTGTTCTTCTGGTTGGTCGTGGAGGGGAGGTATACACATGACTCCTTGAATATTGAGTTTATTTTGCAGGGCGAGTTCGAGGAGTTCTGGGAATTCTTTTGGATTGACGCCGGCTTTTTGTGGTTCTTGTCCTGTATTGATCTGTATGAGGATGGGTATATTTTTTTTGAGTTGACGTTGAGCTTTTGCGAGGGCGTGTACGAGGGAGGGTCTATCGAGGGTGTGGATGAAGTCGAAGAGTTCGAGGGCTTGTTTGGCTTTATTGGACTGCAGGGGTCCGATGAGGTGTAGGGAAGTGTCGGGGAATTGCTTTTTGAGGGGTATCCATTTTTTTTGGGCTTCTTGGACCCGATTTTCGCCGAAAGAGGTATGTCCATGTTGGAGTAGGGGAATGATGAGTTCTGGCTGTATATTTTTTGTGACGGCGACGAGATTGACGTGCTTTGGATTTCTGTGTGCTTTTGAGCAAGAATTTTCGATGGAGTTGATGATGTATGAAAAGTTTTTGATTGTGGTGTTTTGAGTATTCATGATGTATGAAGATTAGGGTTAGATTTGGATTGCGATAGTGTGCAGTATTTTTTATACTGTTTCAAGATTTCTGCCCATGAGTAATTTTTTCTTGAGTGTGAAATTTTATGGAGAGGTGGCCGAGTGGCTGAAGGCGCACGCTTGGAAAGCGTGTAGGCAGCAATGTCTCACGGGTTCGAATCCCGTTCTCTCCGCCATTAACTACGAACGAATTTTCGTATGCTAGAAATGGCATACCCCCTTAACATGAGGTATTGGATCATCGGACTGCCAGAAAGCTTTTTTAAGTTTCCTGCTCAGTTCCTTCTTTTGTGTTTTGACATTATCGGCAGCAGCCGAACTCCTCATGACATGAAGAAGGTGTGAATCCCGAACAACAAAGCCAAACCGATAAAGGCTTGCAGCACAGAACCCACACCTAAAATCATCATAGCTCTTAGTTCGGACTCTTCAGCCAATGCGCTTCGACGGATCAGCCAGTAGAAACTGTCATTGGGTAGAATCGCGACAAAAGATCCGAGGCAAACCGCAAGGACTGCAAGGATCGGAGACAGGTTAGATGCCGCGACGATCGGCACAGCGACTGGCCCTGCTGCTGCGAAGGTCGACATACTAGACCCTTGCAAGAGCTTGAACACAGCCGTCATGGCAAATAGTGAACCCAGAGCCAATATTCCACTTTGCGGTCCAAAAATATCTTCTATTGGGATGACAACAGTGACAAAGGCACTGAAAGCACTGGCTGCGCCTATAATGAGCAGAAGCGAACCGGTCCACCTTACACCACTATCAACACATGCGCGTCTTTGGTGATGCGGCACCATCAACAGAGCAATCGCAGCCGATACGAGCAACGCTCCCTTTGGGTTTGTGAAAAAATCAGCTAAAGAATTGCGGGATAAGTCAAAGCCAGCGCCCACCGCCAGCAGAATGACAAGCAGCACAAAGGGGGATAATGTCGCAAGAACATTACTGGACGCCAAAGGAGCACTATCAAGGGCATTAGAAACGAAGTTTGTCTCAATAATCCTCGCATATACAAGGCTAACAATCCAAACGGGTACGAAAACACCTAAGCTATACAACCAGATGACAGAATCGGTGACGCCAAGAGACGTCGCAATAATGAGAGGTCCAGCGGGAAAGAGTAATTTAAATCCGGCATAAGTGCCAACCGCCAATGAGATCTGATGTTTCCGAACCATTGGAGCAAGGGCAGCATAAGCCGTGTCAGGGCAAATCATTCCGGCACTAACAACTGGAGCCAAACTAACCGACACGGCTTCAGGGATGATGATTTGCTGCTTCCTAATCGCAGCTGCAAGAATAAAAGACGGAAGCAAGATGAGAGCAAATTCTCCCGCAGCGTATCCCCAGCCAGAATTAAAGGTCGAAATGATTTGTTTCGCGTCAAAGCCCGCAAAAATGCCAATAAACAAAGTTATCAGAATCATCCAGATCAAAATCGGTAAATCTGGAAAGAAACAAATAGCAGCTTTTTTTACAACAATTTTTGAATTTTCCATTCTACCTAAACCCATCCATAGTCATTCAATAACAGTTATTGATATCATATCCCCTCGATTTGGCAAGATTTTTTCATCTTATGGTTGATTGGCAATGATTGGCTTTCTTGACACTCAGATACCGTAGCTTATGCCAATCGTGGGAGGGGCAAACTGGTATGAGCGTCAGTGTTGCAACATAAAACTTGCTTTTCGTTGTTTTCAGGGTGCTTATTTGTTAAGCCTGCAAGATATGCAAAGCCCATTCCCCGACCTATAGCATGAGCATCTGAAGCCTTTCGGGTTTACAAATCATTAATTGTAGGAAAATATTGCAACCATATATTTGTGCGCATCTTATCACGCTCTTCATAAACTTGAATTGCATGCTTTAAATTATTGGGTAAAAGAGTTTCGTTATTTTTACTTATTTCCAGCATTTGCATTGTATACCAAGCTGTTACACCTCCTTCCAGATTTTGCGAAAATCGAGGGAAATTTGGTTCTGGCATTTGACCTTTTTTCCATAAATGAGGAAGCGATGGTTGAAGAATGAGAGCACGTGCCAAACCAACACAGTCAACTGCCCCATCAGCAATTGCTTTTTCTGCTTGCTGTAGAGTCTTGAACCCTCCGGTCAACATCAAAGGTTTAGTCGTTACCGTACGCGCACGTTTTGCAAATTCCAAAAAATAAGGTCCGGTACCTGTTTTGTCGGATGCCGCTTTCGCCCCGGGGAAATAGGTTCCTCCACTTATATCAATTAAATCAACTGAGGAATTTTCGAGCTCACCCACAACTTTGATAGCATCCTTTTCCCCAAAACCGCCTTCAAGCTGATCAGAAGAGTTGAGTTTTAAGGCAACGGGAAAGGAATGTCCGACTGCTGCACGCACGGCTTCGATAATCTCGAGTAACAAGCGTATTCGATTGTTAATTTTACCCCCATACTCATCGTTTCGTTTATTGAATAATGGTGATAAAAACTGGCTGAGTAAAAAGCCATGAGCTGCGTGGATTTGCACACCGTTAAAACCTGCCTTCATTGCTAAAAATGCGGTTCTAGCAAATTGCGGCGGCAATTCATGGATATCATTTTTGGATAAAGCTGCGCAACGCAATCCTGGGAAATCAAGAGAGCTTGGTCCTTTGGGAGAACTTGTTGGCCCGTATGCAAGTGCTCCGGCGTGTCCCAGTTGCAACCAAATATGTGCCTTGTTTTCTTTGCCTTTTTCGGCCAATTCGCAAAACCGTTTAATGTCTGTGTTCTCGTTTAACACGAGATTGCCAGGTTTCTCAGCAAAACCAGAAGAGCATTGCACTTCACCGATTATTGAAACGGCTAGACCGCCCTTAGCCCATCGTTGATACAGTTTCATTTGCTCTATTGTTGGGTGACCAGTGCCATCTCCCAATGAGTCAGACATTGCGGATTTTATGATCCGGTTTTTGAGAACTATTCCACAAGGTAAAGTTAACGGCTCAAATAAATTTCTTTCTTGTTTCATATACCCTCGGAAGGTTAAAAAATTCGTATTTTCTTTATCCTAATGTAAAGCACGTCACTAATAATTTCAATTCATTCAGTTTATGAGTTTTTGATCTCGCCCCAGTGAAATTTCGCTGAATTTCCCCAAATTTTTTCAAAAAAATGTCACCGTCCCAAAGCCCCGCATGTCGGGTTTTTCGTCACTATGGTTGAAGCTATGCCAAGAGCAGAAACCAAACCCGCACAAGGTGTTGCAACATAAAACTTGCTTTTCGTTGTTTTCGGGGTGATTATTTGTTGCACCACAATGGTAAATGAGAGTGTAAGTGCAAGTGAGAGTGATAGTATTTTTGCGTATTTTGGGAGCGGTCCTTGTGTACATGAAGGTCATGAATGATGGTTAACGACTACTGGAAGTCCGAAGATTATGCCTTGCATGCACGTTATGTCTCGCAGCTCAGCGAAGAGGTCATGCGGGATTTGGCGCCTCAGCGGGGCGAGCAGATCTTGGATCTCGGTTGCGGTGACGGCGTGTTGGCCGAGGTTTTGATGGGGTTGGGGTGCGATGTGGTCGGTATCGACAGCAGTGCCAGCCTGGTAGAGGCTGCTAGGGGGCGGGGAGTCGAAGTGCGTCTGGGCGATGCTCAGGCGATCGAGGACGATGCAGCCTTCGACGCAATTTTTTCCAACGCTGCGTTGCACTGGATGCTGGAGCAGACCGCACTTAGCCAGCGGGTGTTTCGTGCGCTGAAACCCGGTGGGCGGTTCGTCGCCGAGATGGGCGGCACGGGAAACATCGCGCAGATCCGGGCTGCGATGACCGGGGCTCTGGCCGAGATCGGCATCGCTTTCGCCGATCGCAATCCGTGGACCTTTCCGACTCCCGAAGAACACCGCGCGCTTTTGGAAAAGATCGGGTTTCGGGTGACAAAATGCGCACTGCGTGACCGGCCGACCCTGCTGCCCACCGATGTGCACGGCTGGTTCGCCACATTCAGCCAAGGGATTTTGAGCGATCTCGACCTCGATCGTCGCGAGGCGGTGATCGATCGGATGGTTGAGTTGTGCCGTCCTGAGCTTTGCGATGCTGCTGGCAAATGGACAGTGGATTACGTGCGGTTGAATTTCGTGGCCGAGAAACCGGCCTTGAGCGAGATATAGTGACCATGAAGACGCAGATCAAAGAGCCGCTCGCAGAGGTTGACTTCCTCGCTCCCGCCTTCCAAGACGCTCCTGAGTCTTGTGATTTGTTTTGCATTGCTGTACATTTTCTTAGAAATTTTCCGAAATATAGGAATATGCAATGACTTTAGTCGATACAGCGAATAGCATTCTGGATGACATCAAGTTGGCGGGTACTTGGAAAGGCGAACGCCCAATTTCATCTTCGCAGAGTAACATGGTTCGAGCAACGCTCGAAAACGGACAAAGCCGGGAAGTGGTAAATTTTTGCGCCAACAATTATCTGGGTCTTGCCAACAATCGCGAACTTATTGAGGCGGCAAAATTTGCGTTGGACAGCCATGGCTTTGGTATGGCTTCGGTACGTTTCATTTGCGGCACTCAGGATTTGCACAAAGATCTTGAGAGACGCACGGCACAGTTTCTCGGCATGGAAGATTGTATTGTTTTTCCGTCCTGCTTTGATGCTAACGGCGGTATTTTTGAGCCATTGTTGACGGCTGATGACGCCATTATCTCAGATTCTCTTAATCACGCTTCGATCATTGATGGCGTGCGGCTTTGTAAAGCAGAACGCCATCGTTATGCGAACAATGACATGGCGGAACTGGAAGAAAAGCTGATCGCCACTCAGCACTGTAATAACCGTCTGATTGTTACCGATGGTGTTTTCTCAATGGACGGTATCATTGCCGACTTGCCCACCATATGTTCTCTGGCTGAGAGCTATGATGCAATGATCATGGTGGATGATTGTCATGCCACTGGATTCCTTGGAAGTCGGGGAGCCGGCACGCCAGAATTTCTTGGGGTCGAAGGCCGGGTTCATATCCTGACAGGAACCTATGGCAAGGCACTTGGTGGAGCGTCAGGCGGTTATGTGGCTGGGCCTGAGGCTATTATTGAAGTGCTACGCCAACGTGCACGCCCTTATCTGTTTTCAAACGCTGTTGCACCATCCATTTGTGCAGCCGCAATCAAGGCCATTGAAATTGCGGAAGGAGCAAATGAAGCGCGCGAAACGCTGGAGGCAAATGCCACACGTTTTCGCAAGGGTATGGAGAAGGCCGGATTTAGGTTGGTCGATGGCAATCACCCGATTATTCCGGTCATGATTGGAGATGCTGATCTTGCGGGTAAGGTTGCGGAAGGTCTGTTCCACAAAGGTATTTATGTCGTCGCCTTTTCATACCCGGTGGTGCCGGAGGGAAAAGCACGCATCCGCATTCAGATGTCGGCGATCCATACATTCGAGCAAATTGATGCCTGTATTGCGGCCTTCACCGAAGTGGGTCGTGAATCTGGGCTTGTGAGTTAAAGGGTAACGAGATGCGAGCGTTGATGAAAGCAAAAGCGGAACCGGGTTTGACCCTTACCGATGTTGAAGTTCCGGAGCCTGAGTCCAATGAAGTACGAATAAGAGTAAAACAAGTTGGTATTTGTGGAACTGATTTACACATTTACAATTGGGACAAATGGGCTTCCTCGACTATTCCGGTGCCGATGGTGGTTGGTCATGAGTTTGTCGGTTATATTGATGCGTTGGGTAAGGATGTTAAGGGTCTGAAGTCCGGTCAGCGGGTTTCGGGTGAAGGGCATATTATTTGTGGCACCTGCCGCAACTGTCGGGCGGGGCGTGAACATTTCTGCCGCGAAACCATGGGCGTTGGTGTTAACCGACCTGGAGCCTTTGCCGAATATCTGGTTATTCCGCAGCACAATGTCTACCCGATACCCGACGATGTATCGGACGACTTTGCGGCTCTTCTCGATCCCTATGGCAATGCGGTTCATACGGCACTTGGATTTGACCTTGTTGGCGAGGATGTCCTGATCACGGGTGCAGGTCCGATTGGGTTGATGGCAGCAGCGATCTGCCGTCATGCGGGTGCTCGACATATTGTCGTTAGCGATGTGAATATAAATCGCCTTGTGCTTGCTGAACGAATGGGAGCTTCCGCTGGTTTTTTGGCTGGGCGGGATAATAGCGACAATGTAATGAAAAGACTCGGCATGACTGAGGGATTTGACATTGGTCTTGAAATGTCAGGGGCAGGAGCGGCTCTCGACGATATGATCAACGCGATGAACAATGGCGGTCAGATAGGGTTGCTTGGTCTGTTCAAAGATAAGATTTCTGTTGATTTTAACAAGGCGATTTTCAAAGGTTTGCGATTCAAAGGTATTTATGGTCGCGAGATGTTTGATACATGGCACAAGGGTCTTTCCATGTTGCAAAGCGGGTTGGATATTTCCCCGGTTATCACGCACAAGCTGCCGTTTGAAAATTTTGAAGAGGGTTTCACGGCATTAAACAGCGGACAGGCACTAAAGGTTCTGTTGCAGTTTGATTAGTGAATCCAAAATACGATCAATCAAACGAGAACGAGGTGTTGCAACATAAAACTTGCTTTTCGTTGTTTTCGGGGCGATTATTTGTTGCGGCACAATGGTAAGTGAGAGTGATAGTATTTTTGCGTATTTTGGGAAAGGATGAGAGATGAATCTGTCGATGAATCGGGAAGTTTTTGTGACCTGTGCTGTGACGGGTTCAGGAAGCACGCAAGACAAGTCGCGTTATGTTCCGCGAAGTCCGGCGGAGATAGCCTTTTCAGCGATAGAGGCGGCGAAGGCGGGAGCGTCGATAGTGCATTGTCATGTTCGAGATCCGGTGACGGGTTCTCCGAGCAGGAGGCGAGAGTATTACCGTGAAGTGACGGATCGCATTCGTGATTCTGAGGTGGATGTAATTTTGAATTTGACGGCGGGTATGGGAGGAGATGTTGTGTTTGGTTCGACGGAATCGCCACTTCCTCTTGATGAGGGTTCGACGGACATGGTGGGAGCGAGTGAGCGTATAGCACATATTGCGGAGTGTCGTCCTGAGATATGTACGCTTGACTGCGGTACGATGAATTTTGCTGAAGCGGATATGATTATGACGAACACGCCTGGTATGTTGAGGACGATGGGTCGTATGATGAATGATTTGGGTGTGAGGGTAGAGATTGAAGTTTTTGACACAGGTCATCTTTGGTTTGCGAGGGAGTTGGAGAAGGAGGGTATAGTGTCTTCGCCTGTGTTGGTTCAGCTTTGCATGGGTATCCCTTGGGGAGCGCCTAATGATTTGCGGACTTTTATGGCGATGGTGGGAGGCATTCCGCCTGAGTGGCATTGGTCTTCATTTTCTTTGGGACGAGATCAGATGCCTTATGTGGCGGCGTCGGTTTTGGCGGGAGGTCATGTGCGTGTGGGCTTGGAAGATAATTTATTTTTGGAGCAAGGTGTTTTGGCGACGAATGCGCAGCTTGTAGAGAGGGCGGTGGGAGTGATTGAAGGCATGGGAGCGAGGGTGATGGGCGTGGGAGAGGTTCGGGAGAAGCTTGCTCTTACGAAGAGACCGCCGGTATCGGGATGAGCGTAGGAAGACGCAAGGCGGCGATTGTGGGGGTGGGTGTGATAGGAGGGGGTTGGGCGTCAAGATTTTTGTTGAATGGTTGGGACGTATCGATTTTTGATTTGGATTTGGATGCGAGACGCAAGTTTGAGGAGGTGTTGGCTCATGCGCGTCGTTCGTTGCCGTCGCTTTATGACAAGGCGATGCCCCTTGAGGGATCGGTAAGTTTTCACGAGGACATAGGGGAAGCCGTGAGGGGTTCTTTGTGGGTTCAAGAGAGTGTGCCGGAGTGTTTGGAAGTTAAGCATAAGGTTTATGCTGAGATAGAAAAGCACGCCCCTGAGGATGCGGTGATAGGCTCTTCGACTTCGGGTTTTAAGCCTTCTGACTTGAATGTGGCGGGAGGTCGAGTGATCGTGGCTCACCCTTTTAATCCTGTATATCTTTTGCCGTTGGTGGAGCTCGTGGGGGATGAGGAGATGTGTGGACAGGCATCATTGTATCTTCGAGAGATGGGGATGTACCCTTTGAAGGTACGGAAAGAGATTGATGCCCACATAGCGGATCGTCTTTTGGAGTCTGTATGGCGTGAAGGTTTGTGGCTTGTGAAGGAGGGTGTATGCACGACGGGTGAGCTTGACGAAGCGATACGGCTGGGATTTGGTTTGAGGTGGGGTCAGATGGGCTTATTTGAGACCTACCGTATAGCGGGGGGTGAAGCGGGCATGAGGCATTTTATGGAACAATTTGGCCCTGCCCTGAAATGGCCTTGGAGCCGATTGACGGATGTTCCTGAGTTGACGGATTCTCTTGTGGATTTGATCGGTTTACAGTCTGATGCTCAGTCTGGCTCTATGACGATTCGGGAGTTGGAGCGTCTTCGGGATGACAATCTTGTGGGCATGATGCGGTCATTGAAGCGTTTACGGAGCGGAGTGGGAGCGACGATTGCGTTGCATGAGTCGACCTTTGAGGACGTGGAGGAAGAGGCCCTTCCTGTGACGGTTCGTCGTCAGGTTCCTCAAGTTTGGACGGACTACAACGGGCATATGAACGAGGCGAGGTACACGGAAGTGTGTGCTCAGGCGACGGATCGTTTTATGGAGTTGATAGGGTGTGACAAGGATTATGTGGGTACTGTGGGAAGTTATTTTACGGTAGAGAGTCACGTACGTTTTTTGTCGGAGGTACGTGAGGGAGAGATGATAACGGTGAGGACTCGGGTATTGGGAGGAGGGGGTAAGAGGATGCATCTTTTTCATAGTCTTTATGGGGGATCGGGAA
>CAKMZR010000026.1 GCA_929200455.1 uncultured Alphaproteobacteria bacterium
ATACCAAGAACCAGACGTGTCCCTCAAGACCCCCATCTCAAAGTCCCCTCGCTCCTTACGTGCCAAAATCTCAGCGTGCGGCTCCGTCACAATATACTGATGCTCCGCAGAGATCACAGGCACGCTCAGTCCCACCTTCTCCAACACACGACGTGCTGAACTCCCCGTCGCCGTCACCACATGCTCTGCCTCTATCTCACCCTCATTCGTCTCAACCACCCAGCCCCCTCCCTTAATCTCACGAAAACCCAAAACACGCGTATGCTGGTAAATCTTCGCACCCATGTTACGCGCACCCCTTGCCATCGCTTGCGTCACGTCTGCCGGCTGTATGTAGCCGTCCTGCGTGTGTCTTATCCCTCCCAGCAAATCTCCCGTCTCACACAACGGCCAGTACGCCTTCACCTCTTCCGGAGTCAAAGGCTGCACTTCCACCCCTATCGTCTTCGCTATGCTGCTGTACTGATTAAACTCATCCATACGATCTTGCGTACTCGCAAGGCGAATGTTTCCCACATTCCGAAAACCCACATCAAGCCCCGTCTCTTCCTCCAACGTCCGGTACAAATCTATACTGTACTTGTGCAAACGACCCACCGAATAACTCAAAAAGAATAAAGGCAACAATCCCGCCGCGTGCCAAGTCGAACCAGATGTCAATTCATGTGCCTCCAAAAGCACCGAATCAGACCAACCCTTCTTCGCCAAATGATACAACGTCGCAACACCCACAACGCCTCCTCCCACCACCACGACTTTCGCTTTCTTCTCCATCATATTTCCTCCTCAAAAAATATTACCCCTGTGGCAACCCACCCAATCCTTCTCTACACTATCCACGGTGGACATACAAACTTTTTTCCTCTCAAAAGACTCTTCAATAAAGCCCCCAACAACGGAAACTCATCCTTGCGAAACTTGCCCTCTCGCTCCCACAAATCCAACATCGGCTGCAGACGATCCGCCATAGACAATCCCTCAACCGTCACACCACGCATCGCACCCTCCAGAATCTCTTGCCGCACCATACCTCCTCCCAATAACCTGCCAAACTGTCCATTACGACCTCCTCCCACCGTCACATAAAGATCTCCCGCTCCCGCAAGCCCAGATGCAGACGCCTTCTCAAGACCCAACATCCCCAAAAATAATTCCATCTCCTTCACACTTTGCGAAAACAATCCCGCCATGCCATTTCGCGATATACCCACTTGTGAAGACCTAGATTCAGACATCCCAAACTTATGTCCCTCCAACGCACTCACACCTATCGCATAAATGTTCTTCAACGCCGCACACCACGACACACCCTCCACATCATCCGAAACCTCAACCCTCACCCGAGAAGAACCCCCCTCCATCATCTCACGCACATCCTCACACCCAGCCCTATCCTTACCCGCCACCACCAATGACGTCGGCATACCCCTTGCCAGCTCCTTCGCCAAACACGGCCCCGCCAAAACAGATACAGGCACATCCTTCCCATCCCATCCCCTCACACCCTCCAATATACGCAACACAGGCTTATACGTCGGCATACCCTTTGTCGCAAACACAACCCCACCCAAACAACCATCCCAACCAGAAAGCCAATCTTCCGCCCACAACAAGCCTCCACTGCTTACCGCTACCCACACATCATAACCTTCCAAGGACTCCTTCTTCACCTCATCATAACGACACCACGCCAAATCTTCATGCAACTTCACCCCCAAGGAAGGGTGAACCTCCCCACGTTCCACACAAGACATCCACACACCCTTGTCTTGGGGCAATGCAAGCATCTTCACATCAATACCCTGAACACGCAAACAATGACCCAACGCTCCCCCCATCGCTCCACAGCCAAGCACCATCACACCCCTCTTCTCTCCGCTCCTCACAATCTTCTCTCCCTCAAACCAAAACTTCTTCCAATGCCTCCATCACCCTCAAACGCAAAACTCCACAGATTCCCTCCAAAAATCCATAGCGTCCCAAAAAATAACCCGTCGTACGCAAGCCGTCCACAATAGACCCCATCTCCACCTTTTCACAAGCCCCCATCCTCTCTTTTCCACCCTCACATCCATATATATTTTCATACAATCCTTCATCACTCCAAAAATCAGGATGACCAAGCAGTCTCGGGGCATACGATCCCGCTCCCTCCCTCGAAACCGCACAGCCCGTACGTGGAGAAATATAACACAAAGAATCCCTCGCTCCCGTCACCGCACACCGCTCCCGATCCAACCCCATACCCACCACAGACAATAACTCCAACTCCCACAAACTATAACCACACAAAAAAATCTTCCTCTCCTCACCACAGAGTCCCACCAACCTACGCGTCTTGTCGTAAAAATCCCTCTGTATATCCCGCTCCGCCAAGCCCTTCTTCACCAATCCGCTCATCAACTCCACCATCACACCCAAAACGCCATCCTCCCAAACCTTAGAAGACAAAGACTCAATATCCTCAAAGTCCCAACGACCCAAATGCTCCTCCAAACGTCCTTGCCACGACACCCTCACACACGTTCCCCCCCTCAACGCCGCCTTCAACCTCGTAGAACGACCCACCCCCAAAAGACCCCTACAACAACCATGATCCCGCGTCAGTATAGTCACCACATACTGACTGTTCCCCCAAGCCTTGCCTCCCAGAACAACACCCTCATCACAAAAACGCATGTCCTCTATCTCTCACCTCATTCACCCTCACTCCAAAAAGGCTTCCGCTTCTCCAAATAGGACGCAACACCATCCAAACCCTCTCGAGAACTCCTCCTCTCCGACGCCTTCTGAACCGTCACGTCCATCACGCCCTCATCTATCGGCACCTGCTCTATCAAACGCACAATCTCCTTTGTCGCCGCCATCGCACGGGGTGCTCCCTTCAAATACTCCTCAATCATTCCCTCTATCGATCTGTCCAACTCCTCCCTCGGAACCACCTCCTGCACAAGTCCCATCCGCTGTGCATCCACACTGTCAAAACGCTCTCCACTCAAAAGATAACGCAACGCATGACGACTTCCTATCGCCTTCACCAAATATGGTGCGATCAAACTCGGAACCAACCCTATCCTCACATCCGTTATCTGAAACTTCACGTCATAATCCGCAACCGCCATATCACACGCCGCTATCAAACCCACTCCAAATCCCAACGCCTTACCATGCACACGCGCTATCGTCGGCTTGCCCATGTGATAAAGCTGATACAACACCCGCGCGAGTCCCGTCGCATCCACCAAGTTGCTCGCATAGTCATAATCTATAATCCTACCAAGCCATGCCGCATCAGGCCCACTTGCAAACGCCAAGCCTCCACTCGCTATCACCACCACACGTACACGCCTATCCGCTCGGCACCACGTAAGAGCCTCGTGCAAATCCTCCATCAACGCATCGTCATACGTATCCAAAGGACGATGAATATACAAACGACACACGCCCCGAAGGTCCAACTTCTTCTCTAACGTACTCACTCCTTATCCTTACCTCTCAACCCTTAAATCATCCAATCCTCTAAACCCCCTGCTCTCACCTATAACCCCCTCATTCCTCCGTGAATCGCGACACTATGTCAACAAAACAACCCCCCGTATCCGTGACACCATTCACAAAAAACTTGATCTTTCTTCCACAAAAATCGTACAATCAGCACCCGCGTCTCTAAATACAATACCACACGCGCAAAAATCCACTCACACCCGCTTAAAACCCCGCTAACTCCGCTCAAAAAAAACCAAATGCCCTCATAAACACCATCCACCAAAACTTAGGAGGAACTTCCTCATGACAGAAAAAACACCTCAGACAAAAAAAGACACCTCTGCACAAGATGCCATGCAACAGTTCGTCTCTATCCCATACGCCACACCCGTCAAAAAAGCTCCAGAAGAACGACAAAAAAACTTCAAAGAAATCTATACCCCCTTCTCACCCCCCTCCCTGAACGCACAATCCTCTCGTTGCGAACAATGCGGTATCCCCATGTGTCAAAGCGGGTGCCCCCTCCACAACAACATTCCCGACTGGCTCCTCCTTGCCACCCAAAAACGATGGCAGGAGGCATACCACATCGCTTCACTCACCAATGACCTCCCAGAAATCTGCGGCAGAATATGTCCTCAAGACCGCCTTTGCGAAGAAGCTTGCGTCCTCGAAATCTCAGGACACGATACCGTCACCATCGGCTCTATCGAAGCACACATCACTGAAAAAGCATGGAAAAAAGGATTCATCACACCCATCAAACCCCACATCGAACAAAAAGAATCCGTCGCCATCATCGGATCCGGTCCTGCCGGCCTTGCTGCCGCCATCCAACTCCGCAAAAAAGGATACCAAGTCTCCATCTACGAACGGAATGACCGACCCGGAGGCCTACTCACCTACGGGATCCCCTCTTTCAAACTCGAAAAACATATCGTCGAGCGACGCATCCAGTGGCTCAAAGAAAGCCGAGTCTCCTTCTTCCTCAATACCGCCGTCGGGAGCGACATCTCCTTCGACGACATCAGAAAAAAATATCACGCCGTGCTCATCGCAACCGGTGTCTATAAACCTTCAGAAATCCAATGCCCCGGAACCCATATCAACGGAATCGTTCCCGCTCTCGAATATCTCACCACCAGCAATCGACTCGGCATGGGCGATACCATCCCACAAGATACCCTCAAATCCCTACACGCTCAGGACAAAAATGTCACCGTCATCGGAGGCGGCGATACCGCCATGGACTGCGTCCGTACCGCCATCCGTCAAGGCGCAAAATCCGTACAGTGCCTCTACAGACGAGACCGCAACAATATGCCTGGCTCCCAAAGAGAAGTCGCCAATGCAGAAGAAGAAGGCGTACAATTCCTCTGGCTTACCAACCCCCTCGAATTCAAAGAAAAAAATCAACACATCTCACACATCGTCGCAAATCATATGCAACTCGAAAATCAAGACAAAGACGGGAGACAACAAATCTCCGCCGTCCCCAATAGCGAACACAACATCAATTCCTCCATGGCTATACTCGCCCTCGGATTCACCCCGGAACATATTCCTTCACTCCTCGGGAATCCATCCATCGAAATCCAAAATTGGGGAACCATCAAAGTACAAGGGGACTCCCAAGAAACTTCCCTCGAAGGAGTCTACGCCGCAGGCGACATTGTAAGAGGTGCTTCCCTAGTCGTTTGGGCCGTAAAAGAAGGACGACAAGCCGCCTTCTCCATACACTCATACCTGCAACAGAAAAAAGAACTCAAAAAAACCGGATAAAACACCTTCCTTCCACGCCAAAGCAAACAACCCCAGAGTAAACCACCCCAGAGAAAACAGCCCATGTCTAAAAACACCTTCGACCCCACCTTCCGCCAAAAAGAACAACAAAGACTCGCACAAGATGGACTCTACCTTCCAGAAACAGAAACCGCCGCTTGTGGAGTCGGACTCATCGCCGCCATCGACGGAAAACCTTCCCGAGATATCACATCAATGGCCATCAAAGCCCTCAAAGCCCTCTGGCATCGGGGAGCCGTCGATGCAGACGGAAAAACAGGAGACGGGGCCGGAATCCATCTCCAAATACCACGCGAATTCTTCTCTCAACACGTCAAAGCTATGGGGCGAAATCCCGGAAAAGGAAAACTTGCCGTCGGACACATCTTCCTCCCCAGATTCGATATCGCTCACCAAGAACGATGCAGACAAATCATCGAAAAAGAAGTCCTCAAAGAAGGATTCATCGTCCACGGGTGGCGACAAGTCACCGTCAATACACAGTCCATCGGGGATAAAGCAGAGTCCACACGTCCGGAAGTCGAGCAAATCATCCTCGAAGATACCTCAAAAAAATCAAGCCAAGACCTCGAAAAAACTCTCTTCCTCATACGAAGAAGAATAGAAAAACAAGTCATCGCCGACTCCATACCCCACTTCTACATTTGCTCCCTCTCCCACCGATCCATCATCTACAAAGGACTCTTCCTCGCAGAACAACTCACCTCCTTCTATCCAGACCTCCTCGACGAACTCTTCGTCTCCAACTTCGCCATCTACCACCAGCGATTCTCTACCAATACATTCCCCTCTTGGCCCCTCGCTCAACCCTTCCGCATACTTGCACACAACGGCGAAATCAATACCGTACGCGGAAATACAGAATGGAACCACATTCGAGAACACCTCATCGCCGCAAAACACTTCAAAGAAACGCCCCTCGATGTCTCTCCCGTCATCCCCAAAGGTTGCTCTGATTCCGCCGCTCTCGATGCCGTATTCGAACTCTTCTTACGTACACATAACGACCTCCCAGAAACAAAAAATACCCTCATGCCCGCCGCTTGGGAACATAACAAATCCCTCAACCCTCAAGAACAAGACTTCCACCTCTTCGCCGACGCCACCATGGAACCTTGGGACGGTCCCGCTTCCATTTGTGCCTACGACGGAACTTGGGCCCTTGCCGGCCTTGACAGAAATGGCCTCCGACCCCTTCGCTATACCCTCTCCCACGAAGGATACCTCATCATCGGATCAGAAACAGGCATGGTGCCCGTTGATTACGCCCAAATCCTCGAATCAGGGCGAATCGGACCCGGCGATATGATCGCCGTCAACCTCTCAGAAGGAAAACTCTACAAAAGCCACGAACTCAAACAACGAGTCGCTTCTTCAAAAAATTTCTCCAAACTCACCCAATCCATCAAAAACCTCTCCCAAATCAAAACCTCATCCCCCTCACCCCTCAAAGAAAAAGACCTCTCGCTTTCCGATACCGCCCTCCTCCAATTTCAACTCAATTTCGGATGGTCGCTCGAAGATGTCGAACTGCTCCTCCATGTCATGGCGCACACAGGAAAAGAAGCCACAGGATCCATGGGTGACGACTCCCCCATCGCCCTCCTCTCATCAAACTACAGAAGCCTTCACCACTTCTTCCGTCAAAATTTCTCCCAAGTCACAAACCCCGCCGTAGATTCCCTACGCGAACGCTACGTCATGAGCCTCTCCACCTACATCGGCACCCTCTCCGACCCCAAACCTCCCCAACACGTCATCAAACTCGATACCCCCGTACTCTCCCTAGACCAATTCAATACCCTCGCAAAATCCCTACACGCCCAAAAACGTATCGCCATCATCGATACCTCTTTCCCCGCTTCCTCCTCCCTCGAACACGCCCTCCAAAATCTACAAATCCTCGCAGAACAAGCCGTCCAAAATGGACACGACGTCATCGCACTCTCCCAAAATCAACTCTCCCAAGACAATCTCGTCATCCCCTCCATACTCGCAACCGCCGCCGTGCACAGACACCTCATCGCAAAAAAACTTCGACACCACTCCTCCATCCTCGTTTTCTCAGGCGAAGTCCTCGATGTCCAACCGCTTGCCGTACTCATCGCTGTCGGGGCCACCGCCGTCATCCCATACCTCGCAGAACTCTCCATCAAAAAAAGACACGCTCTCGGACTCCTCAACCCACTCTCCCTCGAAAAATCTATACTCTCCTACCACCAGGCCCTCTGCAACGGACTCCTCAAAATCCTCGCAAAATCAGGCATATCCGTACTCAACTCCTACAGAGGCGGATACAACTTCGAAGCCGTCGGACTCTCTCGCAGCCTCGTCGATGCTTACTTCCCGCAAATGCCTTCCCGAATCTCCGGAATCGGACTCAAAGGAATCAATGTCAAACTTCGTGAACAACACCTCCTCGCCTTCACACCAGACACTTCCTACCTCCCCGTCGGTGGACTCTACCGATCCAGAATCTCATCTCAAGAACCCCACGGATGGGACGCAAATACCATACACACCCTACAACACGCCCTCGAAACACGCTCATACACACGCTACAAAAAATTTAGTAACTATGTACATTCACAAACCCCCACCACCATTCGTGACCTCCTCGACTTCAACCACCCCAATCCTCCCATCGAAATCTCTCACATCGAATCCTTGGGCAGCATCAGAAGAAGACTCGTTACGCCCGGAGTCTCCCTTGGAGCTCTCAGCCTCCCAGCACACGAAACTCTCGCCATCGCCATGAACCGTATCGGCTGCAGATCAGACAGCGGCGAAGGAGGCGAAGACTCCAAACGGTACACCCTCAGAGAAAGTGGCGACAACCCTTGCAGTGCCATCAAACAAATCGCCAGCGGACGATTCGGTGTCACCGCAGAATACCTCAATCACTGCGACGAAATCGAAATCAAAATCGCTCAAGGGGCAAAACCCGGAGAAGGAGGTCAACTCCCCGGACTCAAAGTTTCCGAAATGATCGCCAAACTCAGGCACTCCACCCCCGGCGTCACCCTCATTAGCCCTCCTCCCCATCACGATATCTACTCCATCGAAGACCTCGCCCAACTCATCTACGACCTCAAACAAATCAATCCTCGTGCTGAAGTCTGCGTCAAACTTGTCGCACGGGCCGGAATCGGAACCGTCGCCGCTGGAGTCGCAAAAGCACACGCTGACGTCATCCTCATTTCAGGCCACTCCGGAGGCACAGGTGCAAGCCCCCAAAGCTCCATAAAATACGCCGGCATACCCTGGGAAATCGGCCTTGCGGAAGTCCACCAAGTCCTCTGCCTCAACCAACAACGTGAACGCGTCAAACTTCGCACCGATGGCGGACTCAAAACAGGGCGAGATGTCGTCATTGCCGCCATACTCGGGGCAGAAGAATTTGGTATCGGAACCGCAAGCCTCATCGCTATGGGATGCCTCATGGTCAGACAATGCCACTCCAATACATGTCCCGTCGGCGTCTGCACCCAAAATCCCAAACTCATCGAAAAATTTACCGGAACTCCCGAAAAAGTTATCAACCTCTTCACCTTCATCGCCCACGAAATCCAAGAAATCCTCGCTGAACTCGGCGTCAAATCCCTCAACGACATCATCGGACGCACAGAATTCCTCAAACAAGTCCATCGCGGTGCAGAATATCTCGACGGACTCGACCTCAATCCCCTCCTCGTCAAAGCCGTCGCAGGACGCGAAGAACACAACAACCTACACTGCACAAGAACCACCAGAAATCCCGTACTCGATACCCTCGACAGCACCATCGAAAAAGATATCCAACCCTTCTTCTCACGAGGACAAAAAATGAGCCTCGAATATACCATCTGCAATACAGACCGATCTGTCGGAACCCGACTCTCCAGCAGAATCGTCAACCTCAAACATACCCTCAACAATAACCACATCTCCATCCGATTCATCGGCTCTGCCGGGCAATCCTTCGGTGCCTTCGGTGCTCGTGGACTCAGACTCGAAATCACAGGCGACGCCAATGACTATGTCGGAAAAGGACTCTCAGGAGCACACATCATCATCGCTCCCCCCCTTTCAGACAGAAAACCTACGCCTGACAACGCCATCGCCGGAAATACCATACTCTATGGGGCCACTTCCGGCTCTCTGTTTGCCGCCGGATATGTCGGAGAACGTTTCGCCGTCAGAAACTCCGGGGCCATCGGCGTCGTCGAAGGGTGCGGAGACAACGGGTGCGAATATATGACCGGAGGAACCGTACTCATACTCGGAAAAATAGGCACAAACTTCGCCGCAGGCATGACCGGCGGACAAGCCTTCGTCTACGACCCTCAACAACAACTTCCCTCCAGACTCAATGGCGAATTCGTTCAAGCCTACCCCCTCGTCAAAAATAGTGCCCACGCCCAACTCTTCTTCGATTTGGTCGCTCAACACTTCAAAGAAACATCGTCTGCTCACGCCCAAGATATCCTCAAACACAAAAACTCCGTCATAAACGCCGTATGGCATATCGTGCCAAACGAAATGACACACCTCTTCAAAGACCTGCCAAAACCTTCAGACCTCTCGCGCTTCTCCGCATAAAAAATTATCGTGCTCTTCTCCACCATCTCCATCATCGCTCCCCTCGTTTTCCTTGGCGGAGTTGGCTACCTCTTGCGACTCGTCAACTTCATCTCTGATGACATCATGGACGCACTCGGCACTTTCACCTTCCGTATCGCCCTCCCATGTATGCTCTTCCGACTCACTTCCACCATATCCTTCCCCTCACAATTCCCCTTCTCCCTCATCCTCGCTTACTACATACCCGTCGCTCTCGTCTACGCCCTCAACACTATCGTCTTCACAAAATTCTTCTCCAGAAATTACAACACTTCCATCATCGCTTCCATCAACGCCTGCTTCGGAAACACCATCGCTCTTGGAATCCCCATCGCACTCATCACGCTTGGCGAACAAAACGTCCTCCCCTACCTCATCGCCGCCACCCTCCACACACCCCTCATCATCTTCCCCTCCCTCATCTTCCTCAGCCTCCATAAACCTCAGCAAAAAATATCATCCCTCTTCATAAACCTCTTCCATACCCTCTCGCGCAATCCCAACATGATCGCCATCGCCTCAGGATTTCTTTTCAATGCCCTGCCCTTCTCCGTACCCACTCCCATCGATAGTGCCCTCTTCTTCCTACAACAAGCCGCTCTCCCATGTGCTCTCATCACCATCGGCGGATCCCTCGTCCGATACGGGATACGCGGACATATCTCTCAAGCACTCACAACATCCGCCGTCAAAGTCATCATCCTACCCCTCCTCGTCTTCCTCTTCGCCGCCTTCCTCTTCAAACTCTCATTTTTCGAACAACAAGCCCTCATCATCCTCGCCACACTCCCCACAGGGATCACACCCTTCCTCATCGCAGGAAACTACAATACCGGAATCCGAATCAGTACCTCCACTCTATTCCTCACCGCTTGTCTTGCCGCTCCCTCTATGACTCTCTTCCTCTACCTCACAGCATACAACGCACCCTCACCATGAATACCTCCCTCTTCATCTTCCAAACCCTCGCCCCTCTCCTCGTCCTCGTCTCCATCGGATTCGGAGCCCACAAATCACGCATCATCCAAAATAGTCACGTCGCCGCCCTCACGCGATTCACTAACGATGTCTGCGTACCCGTCATCTTCATACGACTCCTCTCACGCGCAACCGCTCCAGACACCTCAACCCTCACCCTCATCAGTGTCTACAATATCACCATCCTCATCATCTTCGCCCTCTCCTTCTTCCTCGCACGATCCTTCCTGCAAAACAAAAATATCGCGACCTTCGTCGGATTCGGAACCATCTTTTCCAATACCTTCCTCCTCGGAGTACCCCTCGCCATCACCATATTCGGAGAACAACTCGCCATACCCTACCTCGTCATCATCAGTATCGATATCCTCGTCGTCTTCTCTCTCATCCTCATCCTGCTCGAAATCCAAAACCTCCCCCAAAAGTTATCCCTTCCCAAAAAAATTATCACCCTCTCGCAAAAAATTATCAAAAATCCCATCATCATCGGCATCCTCATCGGATCCGCTCTCAACCTCTCCTCCACCTCCCTTCACCCCTTCGTCGACTCCATCGCCCTCAGCATACAACACATGAATACGCCTCTTGCCACCATAGCCCTCGGGGCATGTCTCTCCCAACTCGGAATCCGAACCCATATCCTCCTCTCCCTCGCCGTCGCTCTCGCAAAAGTCATCCTCGTACCCGCCCTCACCCTCGTCCTCATCATCCTCGTCGGAAATGTACCCGCCCTTTGGGCTCAAAGCCTCCTCCTCATGGCGTCGCTTCCCGTCGGAATTAGCGTCTTCGTCTTCGCCTCCCGCTACGATACCGCCCAAAACTTCGCCGCTTCCACCATATTCATCTCAACCCTCCTCTCACCCTTCTCCCTCGCCATCCTCCTCTCCCTCTTCGAACATTGGGACCTCTTCATATCCTTCTTCTCATGACCGTCTCTCACGTACCCCCTACCCTCGCCGAAAACGCAGAAAAAAGTATCTCCATCATCCAGGACTTCGCCGCTTCCATTCCGGAAACGCCCGGCGTCTACCAAATGCATGACAACCTCGACCGCATCCTCTATATCGGCAAAGCCAAAAATCTCAAAAAAAGAATCCTCAGCTATACCCAACTCCCAAAATTAACCCAACGTACCCTCGTCATGCTCTCCCATCTTGACCACCTCACCGTCTCTCACACACGGTCAGAATCAGAAGCTCTCCTTCTCGAAATGAACCTCATAAAAAGTCAAAAACCACGATACAACATACTCCTTCGTGACGACAAAACCTTCCCCTACATCCTCATCCGAAAAAATCACCCCTTCCCGCAAATCCTCATCACTCGAGAAAAACAAAGAAATCGTGGCTCCTACTACGGCCCCTTCGGATCCGGACTTGCCGCTCACACCATGATCGAACAACTGCAAAAAGCCTTCCTCATCCGCAACTGCTCCGACAATACATTCTCCTCCCGATCTCGTCCTTGCCTCCTCCACCAAATCAAACGATGTGCAGCTCCATGCGTAGGCCTTGTCGATCAACAACAATACAAAAATCTTATCCAACAAAGCAAAAATGTCATCAAAGGAAACACAAAACACATCCTCGCTTCACTCTCAACACAAATGGAAAACGCCAGCAAAAAATTACAATTCGAAGAAGCCGCTCGACTGCGAGACAGAATCCGTACCCTCCTCTCCATCTCCTCAGAAAGTCAAGTCCACGTCCAATCCCTCAATAATTGCGACGTCATCGGCCTTGTCGCATCCCATTCTCAGGCTTGTGTCCATGTCTTCTTTTATCGAAATGGTCACCCCTACGGAAGCCGTTCCCTCTTCCCAAAACACGACTCCTCAGACGACCTCCCCCACATCATGCTCCACATCATCGGACAACTCTATACCTACGAAAATCCACCTCCCCACATCCTCGTCAATATCCTGCCTCATGAACACCTCCTCCTCGAACAAGCCCTCTCACAAACCCATAGAAAAAAAATTCGTATCCTCAAACCACAACAAGGTCCTCGACACGACAAGGTACAAAGTGCTCTGCACGCCGCCGAAGAAGCCCTTCACGTCCACATAAGAGAAAAATCATCCCACATCCAACAACTCAAAGCCCTCGCAGAACTCCTCAAATGGACACACACCCCTCAACTCATCGAAATTTTCGACAATAGCCACCTCCAAGGAACCCACGCCCTTGGAGCTATGGTCGTCTCAACCCCAGACGGATTCCAAAAAAATCGATACCGAAAATTCAATATGGAAAGCCAAAAAATCAATACCCAAGACGACATCGCCATGATGTATGCCATGATCTCTCGGCGATTCTCTTCCCTAAAAAATCAAGACCCGGAACAAACTTCCAACCTTTGGCCAGACCTCATCATCATCGATGGCGGCAAAAATCAACTCAACGCCGCCATAAAAGCCCTCAAAGAACTCAACATCCAAAACATAAAAATTATCGGCATCGCCAAAACCATACACAGAAACGCAGGCAACGAAACCCTCTTCGTCCCACCATCTTTCACACCCATCACACTCCCCACTGATAGCCACCTCCTCTTCTTCCTCCAACGACTCCGAGACGAATCACACCGATTCGCCATCACTTCTCACAGAAAAAAACGACAACGTGCTCTCAGAAAATCTACCCTCGACGACATCCCAGGAATCGGAGCAAAAAGAAAACAAAAACTTATCCGACACTTCGGTTCCGCAAAAGCCACATCCCTCGCTTCCCTCAAAGAACTGCAAACCGTCGAGGGAATCTCAACCCAAACCGCAAAAACTATCCACCAATACTTCCACGGAAATCTCCACAATCAAAAACCATAACTCAAATCATCCTTGCCCACCTCAGACAAAAAATCTTCCACCCTCTCATAAAAAATCACCTTGCCGTCCTCAAGCCACGCAACCTCATCCGCCAAACGCTCCAAATGACCCCGATCATGACTCGTCATCACCACCTTCATCTTGCCCTCGCCCGATACCCTCTTCACCAACAACTCAAAATCTCGCACAGAACCAGAATCCAAATGAGTCGAAGCCTCGTCCAATAACAACAAACGCGGCCTCATCGCCCAAACTTGGGCCATCGACAACTTCCTTTGCTGTCCTCCCGACAAATGCGGTGCAAAGCGATCCCCCTCTCCCTCCAACCCCACCCACGACAAGGCCTCATCCACACGTGCAGCACGCTCGCGACGACCACAAGACGAAAGTGCAAACTCCACGTTCTTCCTCACCGTTCGCCTCAAAACCACAGAATGCTGCAAAATCATCCCCCGCGAACAGACCTCAGGCTCACTCCGTCCACCCCAGTCTATCTCACCCTCGTCAGCTTCCTCCAATCCCGCCAATATCCTCATCAATACCGTCTTACC
>CAKMZR010000027.1 GCA_929200455.1 uncultured Alphaproteobacteria bacterium
GGGGCGGGGTGGGCATGAGAGATTGAGGTGGGCATGAGAGATTGAGGTGGGCATGAGAGATTGGTTAGGGGGTGAGAGAAGCGAACGAGAACGGAAGAAGGAGAGAGGTCTTTAGAGATGTCGTGGTTTGTGAAGACATTTCCTGGTATTGCGCGCGGACTTTCGCGCCCGAGAGTTCTTTTGATGTGGACGCGTCGTGTTTCGTTTTGGAGTGGATGGTTGAGCGTACCCTTTTTGGTTTTGGGGTTGGTTTGGGGATTATTTTTTTCGCCTGTGGACGGTCTTCAAGGTTACAGTGTAAAGATTATGTACATTCATGTTCCGAGTGCGTATATGGCGACTTTGATTTATGGAGTGATGGGAGTGATGGGAGGAGGATATCTTTTGACGGGTTCTGTATTTTTTGATTTATTGGGTCGTTCGCTGGCCCCTGTGGGAGGAGTTTTTGCGTTGATATGTTTGGTGAGTGGTTCATTGTGGGGTAAGCCGACGTGGGGAGTGTATTGGGTTTGGGATGCGCGTTTGACGTCGATGTTGTTATTATTTTTGTTGTATGGAGGTTATGTGGTGTTGGGTTATGCGTTGGGGGAGGGTCATCGTGGAGGGTATAGTTTGGCGATTTTGGGATTGGTGGGAGCGTTGAATTTGCCTGTGATTAAGTTTTCTGTGGACTGGTGGCACACGCTTCATCAGCCTGCGAGTCTTTTTCGGATGGGGGGTCCGACGATTCACGAAGATTTGTTGAGGCCGTTATTGACGATGATGTTGGCGATGAGTTTTTTTGGCGTGTGGCTGGTGAGTTGTCGTCTTGAGGGTTATCTTTTGGGACGTATGAATCGTCTGGGAACGAAGGAGGAAGAGGTATGACGAGTTGGCTTGATAGTCTTTTTGTGTTGGGTTCGTTGGGACTGGCACTTATGTTGATGGTGGTACTTTTGGTACAGCGTTTGTATACGCACCCGGCTCTTCAGAAGGAGGAGGAAGATGAGGAGGATGCGGAGGAGGAAGAGGATTCTGATCTGACGAGGAGGGATGAGGGTGTATGAGTGATTTGCGCGTGCATGAGAGTCGCGAGCATGTAGCATGGCGTTTGCGGAGCTACCGTCGTCGTCGTATGGTGTCTGTGGTCTTTATGGTGATGGTATTTGGGGGATTGGTTTTGTTTGCGCTTTTGGCGTTGGACGATGCTCTTTTGTATTTTCGGGTTCCGTCGGATATTTATGACAATCCGCCTCCTGTGACGGAGAGGTTACGTCTTGGGGGTGTTGTGAAGGAGGGAAGTCTTTTTAGGGAGGAGGTTTTGAGGGGAGAGGGTCACTGGGAGTTTGTGGTGGGAGACGGCGTTTCGGAGATTAGGGTGAGGTTTGATGGCGTTTTTCCTGATTTGTTTCGCGAGGGACAGGGGATGGTGGCGGAGGGGTACTATGAGGATGGTGAGTTTCGAGCGGATTTGATTATGGCGAAGCATGATGAGAATTATGTGCCACGGACTCTTTCTGGAGCGAGTCTTTTGGAAAAGAGTTATGATGAAGCTTCGAAGTGAGGCTCGAAGCGGGGATGGGGCGTCTGAGGTGGGACTTCCCTGTTCGTGGTCTTCTTTTTTGGGTGATGCGCGGACGGGTTTTTTATTTGGAGTGCGGATAGGTTTTGGTTTTGAGGGGGGAGAGAGACGATTATCCGGGAGTTTGTGGAATGCACCTTTTGTGGGATTTTTGGTGGGATTGTGGTCATTGTTTTTTGGTTTGTTGATTTTTTGGTTGACGTCATCTTTGTGGCTTGGGGGTTTGACGTTATTGGGTGTGATGGTGTTGACGACGGGAGGTTTTCATGAGGACGGTCTTGGGGATGTGTTTGATGGTTTTGGGGTGAAGGGTTGGGGAGGTGTGGAGGGTAGGGAGGCCTTGTGGCGACACCGTCAAGAGGTGATGAAGGATTCTCGTGTGGGTGCGTATGGTGTGATGGGACTGATATTGTTGATGTCGGGTCGATTTTTTGGTGTGGTGGAGTCAGGGTTGGAGGGCATGGTGATGGGTGTGTTGAGTGTGGTTCCGCTCTCGCGTGTTTCGATGGTGTTGCTGTTGAGGTTTGTGCCTTTGGCGAAGGCGGAAGGAGCGGCGGCGGACGCGGGTTTCCCGACGTGGGGGGTGGTTTTGGTTTCGTTGGTGTTGGGGTTGTTGCCGGGCTTGTGGTTTTGGGGTGAGGGTGTGTTGTTTTTGATGTGTGTATTTTTGGTGACGGTGTGTGTGTGGGGCTATATGATGAGATATTGTTTTGGGGGGATTACGGGAGACGGTTGTGGAGGGGGAGTTGTTGTGAGTGAATGTGCTTTGTGGTGGACGGTTGTGGGGATGGTGTGAAGAAGAGATTTTTGTGAGGAAAGGAAGAAGAGATGAGGTATTGGTGGATACGCCACGCACCGGTGGATCATGGAGGGCGTTTGTATGGTTGTAGTGATTGGCCTTGTTTGCCATTTGGTGAGGAGGATGTGTTGCATTTGCGAGAGGTTTTGCCGTTGGGTGAGGATGTTTCTGTGGTGACGAGTGGTCTTAGCCGTACGCATGAGACTTTGAAGATGGTGGATGAGGGAGCGTGGGCTCGGAGTGTGCAAGAGGTTCGGCTGAACGAGCAGAATTTGGGTGTTTTGGAGGGAGAAGATTTTGCGCGTTTGGTGGGAGGCGAGCATGGGGAGTGGTCGTGTTTGCTAGAGAATTTTTTGGATCATTGTCCTGAGGGTGGTGAGAGTTTTTCGCAGGTGGTGACTCGAGTGGGGGAGGCCTTGGAGGATTTGACGTTGAGGTTTGCGGGTGAGGATGATGTGGTGGTGGTGTGTCATGCGGGGGTGATAAGGGCGGCGATAGTGTATTGTTTGGCGTTGTCTGGTCATGCGGCGATGTCGTTTGAGTTGTCGCCGTTGTCTTTGACGGTATTGGAGCGGGTGAAGGGATTGTCCGGCAAGGGGGAGCGTTGGCGTTTGCTTTGTAGTAATTGGGGTGGCGGGAGGTTAAGTTTTTGAGTATGGCGTGTGATGAAGGTTTGGATGTGGGGGGAGGGGTTTTGGTCTTGGGGGGTGTGAGGAGTGGGAAGACTTCGTATGGAATGGGACTTGGTCGCGGGAGTGGTCGCGAGTGTATTTATGTGGCGACGGCGGAAGTGTTTGATGATGAGATGAAGTTTCGGGTGGATGCTCATAGGGAGGAGCGTGGTGATTCTTGGCGACTTGTGGAGGAGTCATCGGATCTTGGGGGTGTGATAAGGAGGGAGTCTGGATTGGGCAAGGTTTTGTTGGTGGATTGTCTGACGGTGTGGTTGGGACAGGCGATGTATGAGGGAGGGGGGGGTCTTGGGAGTCAGAGTTTGATGGAGGATCGTGTGGGTTCTTTGCTGGATGCGGTGAGGGATTTGCGGGGAGAGGGAATAATTTTTGTGAGCAATGAGACGGGATTTGGGGTGATAGCGGCGGATAGGGATGTGCGTATGTTTGGAGATATGTTGGGATTGTTGCATCAGTCTTTGGCGCGAGAGTTGCGTTATGTGCGTATGGTGGTGGCGGGTTGTCCGTTGGCTTTGAAGGGCTGAGGGTATTGATTTTTTTATGATTTGTGGCGGTGGGTTTATGATTTATGGTGGTGGGTTAAGGAATCGTGGTATTTTCCGTGTGGTGTGTTTTTTGCTTAATGGATTGGGCGTGGAAGATGTGTGTGTAGGTTTAGGGAACGGGAAGAGTAAAAGGAATATAGAGATGATGGGCAGGCAAGCGTCGGTATTGAGAATTTTTGTGGTATTGATATTGGGGGTGATGATGAGTGGTTGTGGTACGTTGTTGTCGTCGGACAGGCAGTATTTGGCGGTAGACACGGGAGAGATAGAGGGAGCGCGTTGTTCTGTGGTGGACGATCAGGCGCGTCAGTGGTTTGTGGAGCAAACGCCCGGTCGCATTATTATAGACAGGGGTGCGACGAGTTTTACGGTGGCTTGTTCTTATCCTGGTTATAGGACGGCGGTGCGGCAGGTTGACGGGAGTTATTCTGGTCTTTTGTTGTTGAATGCGTGGCCGTTTTTGTCGAGTTTGGCGGTGACGGGCAATAATATTTATACATTGCTTTTGCAAGGTGGATTGTCATTGGCGGGCGTTGGGGCGGACGTAGCGAATGGACGTCATATTACCTTGCCGCAGAAGGTGAGTGTTCCGATGATTCGTCCTTCTTCTGCGGTGGAGCAAGGCTTGCCGGGTCCCTTATCGCCTTCGACGGTTGCGCCTGCGGAGGAGGGACAGCGTTTGTTGGAACAGGAGCAGGATGTGCCTTTGTCGCCTTACGACGAGTTGATCTTGGACACGGGTAAGAACTAGGCATTGTGGCATGAAGTTTTTTTGTTTTTTGCCGTCGATGGGGCGAGGGGTGAAAAGAGGGGTGACAATTGTGTGCGAAGCTGTATATAGTGTTATTTAGGAGTAGCGATGCAAGACTTTGAGAGTGTGGGTTGTAAAGAGGAAGGGGTGATTGGGTAATGAGATTGCTTTGTTGCGAATTGTTTCGTATAGTTTTAGAGTTGAGATGCTTGATATTTTTGGGGGAGTTTAGGTCTTTGAGGATTTGTTTTGTTTATTGAGGTGTTGAGAGGGATGAGAGAGCTTGAGAGTAGAGGGAGAGGATAAGTGGAGACGATAGTCAAGATTTTGCGTGATTTGGGCCCGGGTCGTGTGAGTGCGATAGGGGGTATTACGGTTATTGCTGTATTGTTTTTCTTATTTTTGACGGCACGCCTTTCGACACCCTTGATGTCGCCGTTGTACAGTGATCTTCAGGAAGCGGATTCTCAGGAGATTGTGGCGTATCTTTCGAGTCAGGGGATAGATCATCAGACGCGTAAGGGTGGTTCTGAGATTACGGTTCCGACATCGGTATTGGCGGAGTTGCGTATGCAGCTTTCTCAGTTGGGCCTTCCGCGAACGGCGACGATAGGGAATGAGTTGTTTGATCAAAGTGGGAGTTTTGATACGGCGTCGAGTTTTGAGCAGGAGGTGATGCGTGTGCGTGCTCTTGAGGGAGAGTTGGCGCGTACGATTGTGTCGTTAGAGAATGTGAAGAGTGCGCGTGTGCATATTGTGTTGCCCCGTCGTGAGTTGTTTGATCGTGAGGAGCGTCAGTCTTCGGCTTCGGTTGTGTTGAACATGAGGGGGAGTCATCGTTTGGACAGGGAGCAGATTCAGTCGATACAGCATTTGATCTCGACGGCGGTTCCTGGTTTGAAGGCTGGGAATATTTCGATGATTGACAGTCGGGGCAATTTGCTTGTGGGGGGAGCGGGAGAAGATGGTCTTGACGGTGGTGGCAATTCGCAGGAGGAGAAGCGTACGGCGTACGAGGGTCGGATGGCAAGACAGATTGAGACTTTGTTGGAGAATGCGGTGGGTTATGGCAGGGCGCGGGTTCAGGTGACGGCGGATATGGATTTCAGCAAGACGGTGATTCAGGAGGAAGAGTACAATCCTGAGGGTCAGGTTTTGCGTTCTACGGAGCTTGTGGAGGAACAGGATTTGTCGCGACAGGGAGGACCTGAGGCGGTGAGTGTGCGGGGGAATTTGCCGGAGGGAGGTTTTGGTGAGGAGGGATCGAGTCTTCAGGAGAATCGTGTGCGTACCGAGGAGCGGGCGAATTATGAGATATCGCGTACGACGCGGAATCGTGTGATCGCGCCCGGTGAGGTGAGGCATTTGTCTGTGGCGGCTCTTGTGGATGGTCATTACCGTTTGTCAGATGATGGTGTGGAGGTGTATCAGGCACGGGGTGAGGAAGAGATGGCTCAATTAGAGGAGTTGATTAAGAGTGCGATAGGTTTTAGTCCACGTCGTTCGGATACGGTGAGTGTGGTGAACATGCAGTTTGCGCCGTTGCCGGCGGATGATGTTGTGGAGCTTCAGACATTGTTTGGTTTTACGACGGCACAACTTTCTCGATTGATAGAGGTGATGTTGTTGACGTTGTTTGGTGTCCTTGTGATTCTCTTATTGCTTCGTCCTTTGATCGTGAGGATATTTGAGTCGACGCCTCAAGCGTTGGCGTTGGCGGGTTCGGATGATGAGGGTGGTGTTCATCAGATAGGTTTCCGAGGGGGTCGTTCTGGAGAGCGTCGTATGGTGATGAAGGACGGTCAGTTGACGGAGATTGCGGGCGACGACGGAGATTTGGAGTCGATGATAGACATAGCGAATGTGCAAGGTCAGGTTCGAGCTGGAAATTTGAAGAAGATTGGCGAGATGATTCAGGGGGATCCGGAGGCGGCGGTTTCTGTGATACGGAATTGGCTGTATGTGGACGCGTCTTAGGGGGATGATTTTGTTGAGGAGAGAGGAAGTATAGAGAGATGGTAGGTCGTTCCCGAGAGAAGTCGGATAAGGAGGGTGATGGAGATTCGGGAGATTCGGGACGTAGTATGAGTGTATTGTATGATGATTGGGATGTTCCTGATTTGGAGGCTAAGAGGAAGCGAGAATCTGTGGCTGAGTTGATAAGGAGTTCTCCTGATCGTGCGTTGGCGGTGGTGAGACGTTGGATGAATTCGGAGTGAGGAATAGACACGTGTTAGTCAAGGCGAACGAATCGGTGCAGTGTATGGTTTTGGGGATTGGGATTTGAGAGCAGAGTAGAAGGGTTGATTTTAGAGAAGGTCTAATGAAGGAAATCACGAAGTATGATAACCTTTCGGGGACGGAGAGGGTAGCGGTTTTGATGTTGTCTGTGGGAGAGGACAATGCTGTGCGTCTGTTTGAGCATATGAGCGACGAAGAGATTCGTGATATTTCTCAGACGATGTCTCGTTTGGGCAATGTGACGAGTGAAGTTGTTGAGAATTTGTTTAGAGATTTTATAGGGGAGATGTCGACATCGACTCATGTGATGGGCACGAGTGAGTCGACGCGACGGTTGTTGTCTAAGGTGATGGACGGTGATCGTGTGAACGAGTTGATGGAGGAGATAGGGGGTCCTGCGGGTCGTACGATGTGGGAGAAGATCAGCAATATTAATGAGATGGCTTTGGCTGGATTTTTGAAGAACGAGTATCCTCAGACGGTTGCGGTGGTTTTGTCGAAGGTGTACCCGGAGCAGGCGGGTAAGGTCTTGGCGGTATTTCCTGAGAATTTTGCGATGGAGGTGGTGATGAGGATGTTGCGGATGGAGCCTGTTCAGAAGGAGGTATTGGATTCTGTGGAGAAGACGTTGCGGAATGAGTTTATCAGCACGCTTTCGAGTACGCAGCGTCGAGACAGTCATGAGATGATAGCGGATATATTTAACCGATTGGATCGTGGAACGGGTCAGAGGTTGATGGGCTTGTTGGAAGAGCGTAACACGGAGTCAGCGGATCGGATCAAGGGTTTGATGTTTACGTTTGAGGATTTGACGTCGCTTATGGATGTGGGTATTCAGCGTTTGTTGCGAGATGTGGACAAGGAGCGTTTGGCGATGGCGTTGAAGGGAGCGTCTGATGATTTGAAGGCGGTATTTTTGCGGAACATGTCGGAGCGTGCGGGTAAGATTTTGCAGGAGGATATGCAGGGTTTGGGTCCTGTGAGGTTGCGTGACGTGGATGATGCACAGAATTACATGGTGGGGATTGCGCGAGAGTTGGCGGATCGTGGAGAGATAGTGATAGATGATGGCGGAGAAGATGAGTTGGTGTATTAGATTTTTTCTATGGGCTTAGGGGGAGAGTGAGGAGTTGAGTTCTATGGAGGAAGTAGAGGATTTTAGGATTAGGCGGTTTGAGTTTGGTCGTGATTTTGGCGAGACGGTGAAGTTGAAGAGGGAGGTGGAGTCTGAGGTTTCTTCGGTTGTGTCTAAGTTGGAGGGAGAGGAACACAAGGAGGAGGGTCCGGTTGCGTTGAAGGAGATAACGGAGGCGGACTTGGAGTTGGCACGTCGGGAGGGAGAGGATCGTGGTCGTATTTTGGGTTTAGAGGAGGGCAAGGCGAAGTATTACCGTGAGGGTTATGAGGCGGGGGAGTTGTCGGGTCGGGAGAAGGTGGAGTCTGAGGGACAAGCGTTGTTGTATCAGGTGGGAGAGAAGATAAGTGTGGAGATTCAGGATTTTTTGGAGGAGCGTCGTTCTTGTTTTTCTGAGATGCGTGGTGAGTGTATACATGTTGCGGTGGCGGTTTTGAAGAAGATCGTGCCGTTGTATGAGGAACGTTATGGTCATGAGGAGTTGGAAGCTCAACTTCAGTCGGTTCTTGTTCAGTTGATGGAGGAGGATGAGATTCGTGTGGTGGTGTCTTCGTGTCACCGGGGAGGGGAGGAGCGGATACGAGGATTATTTCGGGACAGTGGCTTGGAGGATCGGGTGAAGTTTATTTTTGAGGAGGGTATGGGCGTGAGTGATGTGCGCGTGGCGTGGCATGGAGGAAGCTTGGAGCGTAACATTGAGAAGATATGGCGTTCTGTGGATGAGCTTATTCCTAGCGGTGGTGGACTGGAGGGTGCCTAGTTTTTGCATGGATTTTGCATGGTTTTTGCGTGAGTTTTGTATGGTGATTGTGTTATAGTGAGATTTCTGGGGTGGGATGGTGGACTGGGGTGGGATGGTGGACTGGGGTGGGAAGGCGTATAGGGGTTGGGATGATGATGGACCTGTAATTGGAAGAGACGAGAGATGGCGGATGAAGAAGTGAGTGGTGGTGAAGAGAAGGTAGCAGAGGATATATCTGCGTTGGGTTCGGAAGAAGGAGCGTCTTCCGGGGGTTCACCGGAGCGTGTATCGCTAGGTGAGTTTTCTGAGGATTCGTCGGAAGACGATCCGATGCAGGCGGCATTTGATCCGCGCTTGGTTGACATGGTGACGCCGGCAGGAGCGAGGGATTTGGAGGCGGTGTACAGTGTTCCTGTGATTGTGACGGCGGTATTGGGCAAGGCACGTATTCAGGTGAGTGATTTGTTGAAGATGAAGCGAGGCGTTGTGGTGGAGTTGGATAGGAAGATAGGGGAGCCGATAGATATTTTTGTGAATGGTCGTCTTGTGGCGCGTGGAGAGGTTGTGGTGGTGAAGGAGCGTTTGGGTATTACGATGACAGAGATTATTAAGTCTGAGAGTTTTTAGTTTTTTATAGGTATTGAGAAGGTAGACAAGAGATGGTGGCAGAACAGGGCGAACATGCGGGATTGATGAGGGTGAGGTCGTATACGTCTTTGGACAAGGCGACGATCATAGGCTTATTGGGTGGGATGCTGGCACTATTTTTTGCGATAGTTCTTGGAGGATCGCCTGGGAGTTTTGTGGATGTGCCGTCTGTATTGTTGGTGATTGTGGGGACGATGTGTTTGACGGTTGCGTGTTATAGTTTTGCGCAGTTGCGTGGAGCGAATCGTGCGGCACGTGGTGCGATAAGGCGGACGAGTATGCGTCCTTCGCAGGTTGCGACTCAGTTGGTGAATTTCTGTGAGGTGTCTCGTCAGGCTGGGATGCTTCAGTTGCAGTCTAAGTTGGATGTCTACAGGGATCAGGAGTTTTTGTATCAGGGAGCGGAGATGTTGGTGGACGGTACGTCGCCTGAGGATCTTGAGAGGATTTTGCGTCTTGAGGCGGAGAACAAGCAGGATCAGCAGAAGCAGGCGATAGGGGTATTGAAGAAGGCTGCGGAGTTGGCGCCTGCGATGGGATTGATAGGGACGCTTGTGGGATTGGTACAGATGTTGGCGAATTTGGATGATCCGAGTACGATTGGTCCGAGTATGGCGGTGGCGTTATTGACGACCTTTTACGGAGCGTGTTTGGCGAACATGGTATTCACGCCGTTGGCGACGAAGATGGAGGGAAATTCGGAGAAGGACAGGTTGCTGTATGAGTTGTATATACAGGGATTGGTTGCGGTTGCGCGTCAGGAGAGTGCGCGTCGTTTGGAGATGTTGTTGAATACGGTATTGCCTGAGAATATGAAGATAACTTATTTTGATGATTGATAGCTTTATTTGATGAGGGCGTGGAGGAGGAGAGGTTTTGGTAGGGTGGCAAGGGAGATTGAGGCCGATTTTTTTGGGAAAGAAGAGAGAAATGAAGATATTGATGATAGGCAATTTGTCTGGACATATGTCGTCTGCGGTGAAGATAGCCCATGAGCGTGGAGCGGATGTGTCGTCGGTAGATTCTGTGGATGCGGGACTTGAGATTATACGCTCTCGAGGGGTTGCGGATGTGGGGATGGTTGATGTTCAGTGTGATATAGCGGGTCTTGTGGATCATTTGAAGCGGGAGAGGATTCACATGCCTGTTGTGGCGTGTGGTATAGAGGGAACATCGAGCAGGCAGGCGTCGCAAGCGATAAGGGCTGGAGCGTTGGAGTATGTTCCATTGCCTCCGAATGCGGAGTTGATAGCGGCGGTTCTTGAGTTGGTGAGTGGTCGGGAGGAGGATATTATTTGCAAGGATGGCCGGATGGTTGCGGTGGTTGAGATGGCACGGCGGGTGGCGGACAAGAGGGCGTCTGTATTGATAACGGGAGGTTCTGGTACGGGTAAGGAGGTGTTGGCACGTTATATACACAAGCATTCTGACAGGAGTGGTCGTCCTTTTGTTGCGGTGAACTGTGCGGCGATTCCGGAGACGTTATTGGAGTCGGAATTGTTTGGGCATGAGAAGGGAGCTTTTTCTGGAGCGGTAGCGATGCGGATAGGTCGTTTTGAGTCTGCACATCGTGGGACGTTATTGTTGGATGAGATAAGTGAGATGGAGCCACGTTTGCAGGCGAAGTTGTTGCGTGTGATACAGGAGCAGGAGGTGGATAGGCTTGGAGGGAGCAAGCCGATTCCGGTGGATGTGAGGATATTGGCGACTTCGAATCAGGATTTGTCTGCGGCGGTGAGGGAGAAGAGGTTTCGGGAAGATTTGTATTACCGTTTGAATGTGGTGGCGATAGAGATTCCGCTATTGAGGGATCGTCCGTTGGATGTGGAGGTATTGGCACGTTATTTTGTGGAGAGTTGCAGTAAGGAGAATGGACTTCGTGAGAAGGAGATAAGTGTGGGGGCGATGGAGAAGTTGCAGGGACACAGTTGGCCTGGCAATGTGCGTGAATTGGAGAACACGATACATAGGAGTGTACTTTTGGGTATGGGGGATGAGATAGGAGCGGAGGATGTGACCTTTAGTCGTATGGCGAGCGAGAGTGATGGGGAAGGTGAGGATGGTTGGGTGGGAAAGAGTGTGAAGGAGGCGGAGAAGGACTTGATTTTGCAGACGGTGGGACATTTGGGAGATCAGGCGCAGGCGTCGAAGATATTGGGGATATCGTTGCGTGTATTGAGGAAGAAGTTGGAGGAGTATTCCTTGGAGAGTTGAGGGTATGAAAAAGGGTTGAGTGTACTTGCAAAGGAAGTGAGATTCGTGCAATGTGTGGTATGGTTTGGTGGGAGTTTTTGAGGTGAGAGAGATACGAGACGACAGAGACGGCAAAGATGGCAGATACGGAAGCAGATAACAGTTCGCCCCGTTCGGGATTGAGAGACTTTGGTCGCAGTGTCATGAATTTTGGCGGTGTGCGTTTTGGCAACCTGAGTGCGGGCATTATGCCTGTGGGTGTGTTATTGATTTTGGCGGTTTTGCTGGTTCCGTTGCCTCCTTTGATTTTGGATTTGATGTTGACGGTATCGATTACGTTTTCTGTGGTGGTGCTGATGACGGTATTGTTGATAAGGGAGCCGTTGGAGCTGAATAGTTTTCCGTCGATATTGCTTGTGGCGACGATGATTCGCCTTGCTTTGAATGTGGCGTCGACGCGTTTGATATTGTCGGATGGACATGAGGGTACGGAGGCGGCGGGTCGTGTGATTATGGCGTTTGGTAATTTTGTGGTGGCGGGAAACTATGTGATAGGGTTTGTTGTTTTTGCGATATTGATTATTATTAATTTTATTGTGATTACGAAGGGAGCGGGTCGGATAGCCGAAGTTGCGGCTCGTTTTACCTTGGACGCGATGCCTGGTAAGCAGATGGCGATAGATGCGGATTTGTCGTCAGGTCTTGTGAATGAGGATGAGGCCCGAGAGCGTCGTAAGAGTTTGGAGTCTGAGAGTACGTTTTACGGGGCGATGGATGGTGCTTCGAAGTTTGTGCGGGGAGATGCGATAGCGGGGTTATTGATTACGATGGTGAATGTGGTGGGAGGTATTATTATTGGTGTGTTGCAGCAGGATATGGATTTGTCGTCTGCTGCGGAGAACTATACTTTGCTGACGATAGGAGATGGTCTTGTGTCACAATTTCCGGCGTTAATTGTGTCGACGGCAGCGGGTATGCTTGTGACGAAGACTCGGGGAGAGGATGGTTCTGGGGTTCCGATGATGTTGGGTCAGTTGGGACGTTATCCGTTGGCGTTGTGGATAGTGTCTGGTTTGATGGTGGCGATGTCGATTATTCCTCAGCTTCCTGCGTGGCCTTTTTTGTTGATGGCGGCTTTGTCTGGTGGCTTTGCGTGGCATTTGTCGCGACGAGAGGATATGCCTCGAGATATGGTTTCGGGGGGTATGTTGGGCGGGATGTCGGATGGGGGAGAGGGTCGCTCGGATGGAGTCGGTTCTGGCATGGTGTCTTCTTCTGAGGGAGGAGAGGAAGATGTGGAGCCTGTGGCACAAGCGTTACAGATTGATATGATTCGTTTGGAGATGGGTTATGGTCTGTTGCCATTGATTAATGTGAACAATGAGTTGCGTTTGACGGATCAGATTAAGGCGTTGCGTTCACAGTTGGCGGGAGATGTGGGTTTTGTGATGCCACCTGTGAGGATACAGGATAATTTGCAGTTGCCTGCGAACACGTATGTGTTGCGTATAAAGGAGATAGAGGCGGGAAGGGGGGACATACGTCCGAACATGCTTTTGGTGATGGATCCCCGTGGAGGTGTGATTACGCTTCCTGGAGAGGCGACGACGGAGCCGACGTTTGGTCTTCCTGCGACGTGGATTCATGTGACGAGTCGTGAGGAAGCGATTTTCCGAGGCTATACGGTTGTGGATCCTGCGACGGTGATCACGACGCACTTGACTGAGGTGATAAAGGATCACATGGAGGAATTGTTGACCTATGCGGAGACTCAGAATTTGATAGACGAGTTGCCGGAAGCCCAGAGGAAGATTCTGGAAGACATGGTTCCGTCGAAACTGTCGTTGGGTTCGATTCAGCGTGTATTACAGAATCTTTTGGCAGAGCGTGTATCTGTGAGGGATTTGTCGACAATTTTGGAGGGCATATCGGAGGCCTGTGGTTACACGAACAGCATTCAGCAGATTACGGAGCACGTGAGGTCTCGTTTGGCACGCCAAATTTGCGATAGTCATGCGGATACGCAAGGTGTTGTGAGTTTGGTGACCTTGTCGCCGGAATGGGAGCAAGCATTTATAGAGTCGATAGTGTCGCGAGGAGAGGAGCGTTCCCTTGCGATGGCCCCGACTCGACTTCAGGAGTTTATTCGTCAAGTGCGTCGCGTGTTTGAGGGTCAAGCGAAGGAGGGAGAGAATCCGTGTTTATTGGTGAGTCCACAGATTCGGACTCATGTACGTTCGATAGTGGAGAGATTTCGTCCGTCGACGGTGGTGTTGTCACAAAATGAGATTCACCCCAAGGCGAAAATACGGACGGTGGCACAGATATAGGTTTTTATGAAGGGCATAGAGGAGCGAGGGGTGTGCGTAGTATTATTATTTTTGGTGTTGATGGGTGTGAGTTTTGGTGTGGAGGCTCAAGCATCGGAGGGGCGGGTGTTTCGTCCTCAGGTGCATGAGGAGGAGGTATTGGCGGTGGAGTGGTTGTCGACGGGGGAAATTGTTTTGGAGAACGGCGAGCGGGTGTTATTGGCGGGCGTTTATGTTCCGGATCGTAGTTGGTTTAGGGGTTCTGGGGGTCGAGCTCTGTATGATAGGCAACGTGATTTTATACGAGGGAAGTTGTTGTCGAAGGTG
>CAKMZR010000028.1 GCA_929200455.1 uncultured Alphaproteobacteria bacterium
GTCTGGGAATGAAGTGTTTAGGGAGAAGGTGGGATTGAATGGGAAGTTCGCATTTCATTTGCAGCTCGATAAGGATGGACGTTACACCTATACGGTGAAGGCGATAGATTTGGCGGATAATGAGAGTGAGGTTTCGACTTTTACCTTTACGTATGACACGACGGCTCCCGATGCCCCGATTAGCGTGGAAGTGGAGGGTTACGGTAGTGTTTATAGCAGGACGAAGGAGAAGTATCCTGAGTTTGTATTGCAGGTTGCTCCTGAAGAGGCGGGTCATGAGGTATTGGTTTTACGGAATGGAGAGGAAGTGGGAAGAGGCGAGGTGGGTTCTGACGGCGGGGTTCGTGTGAAGGTGAAGGCTGATTCTGGGGATGTTGCTGAAGGTTTGTACACGTATGAGTTTCTTGTGGTGGATGGAGCGGGCAACAAGGGTTCTAAGGCGTTGAAGAATGTGACGCATGACTACACGCCTCCGGCACAGTTGACGGCGGTAAAGATTGAGGGTTATACGGAGAGTGTGGGCAAGAGAGGTTCATTTTTGGTGAACAAGGCTCGTCCTGTCTTTAATGTGGAGGGAGAGACTCATGCGAAGGTTGAGGTTTTGGTGGGAGGCAAGGTATTGGGTCTTTTGTCTGGTCTTACGGCTGGGGTGAACCGCTTGGAATTGAACGCGGGAGAGTCTTTGGGCAAAGAGGGAGAGGATTTGGAGGTGGACGTGACGTTCCGTTTGACGGATCGCGCGGGTAATGTTTTTGATGATGAGTACACGTTGAGAGTGGACAGGAAGGCTCCTGAAGCGCCTAAGGTGACGTTGATTAATTTGGCGGATGACTTGGCGGACGAGGACGGTATTGTGAATTCGGCGAGGCCTGAGTTTCATGTTAAGGGTGAAAAGGAGGGGGGACGGTTTTTGTTTACGTTGTTGGACAGCGATGGCAATGTGTTGATTGATGCTGAGTCAGCAATTTCTCCTCCTGGAGAGAATTCTTTGGCTTGGAGTCCTACGTCTGCGTTGAATGATTTGGGTGATGTGACGCAAAACGACGTAGAGTACACGTTGAAGGTGAAGCAGATTGATCAGGCTGGTAATGTTTCGAAGGAAGAGACGACGTTGAAGTTCACGGTGGATAGGAAGCCACCGGATCCGCTTGTGGTATCTTTTGACAAGGATTCTGAGGAGACGACGACGGGTAGTGTGACTCCGAAGATATACCTTAGTGGAGGCGTTGAGGGAGATAAGGTTCGTGCTACGATGGAAGGTACTTCCTATGAGGGTGTGATAGGATCGGATGGTAGACTTGAGTTGGACTGGAACACGGCTTTGTCTGCGGCGTCGGGTAGTGTGACAGGTTTCACGTTTCTTGTGGTGGTTACGGATCGCGCGGGCAACCAGACGACCTATAATGTGAATTTGAATGTGGACCTTGAAGCGGCGGATGTGTCGAAGAGTTTGAGTTTTTATGAGGTGAAGAGTTCTGTTGAAACGCAGGTATTGGATGGAGTGTACCGTTTGGAGCAGAGTGATCAATCTTTGAAGTTGAAGCTTACGGTGGATGGCGGCGAGGTGGGAGGTCGAGTGCAGTTGATAGTGAAGAAGGGTGGAGTGTCGCAAGTGCTTAGCATAGAAGGAGGTCTTGCGGGAGGGATGAAGAAGATTGTTGGGACGTCGATGGAGCTTGATGTGACGCTTCGTGACGGTTGGTCAGCTGGAGATTACGAGTTTTCCTACAAGATTATTGATAAGTATGGGAACTCGAGTCCTGAGAGTACGTCTCAGTCGCTTCGTTTGGATAACGAAGCTCCTGTGAAGCCGTTGGTGACGCTTGAGACGCCTTCGATTGATGGTTTTGTGAGTACGGGAGATGTTTCCTTTGATGTACGTTTTGCTAAGCTTGAGAGCAACGGTCGTCTTACGGAGACGTATAGTTCTGTGCAATTATTTTTGAAGCAGAAGGGAGCTCTGGATATTGGAATTTTGATAAATTGGAAGGATCTTGCGAAAACGACGGACGGTGATTATTTTGTGACGAAGTTTTCTGGTGGAATTTTGCGAGGTCTTAAAGATGGAGAGTATACAGTCGCGTTTAAGGTGTACGACAAGGCTGGTCATGAGACGAGTGCTCGGGAGGTGAGTTTTACGGTAGATAAGACGCCGCCGCCGCTTCCTGTGTTGCAGTTGTTGCATTCTGACGATACGGTTGATAACGATGGAGTGTCTGGTTCTTCTACTCCGAAGATGAGGATGATAATTCCGGGCGGAGAAGCCAATCCTGATAAGGTTATATGGGAGGTGAAGGATTCGTCGGGAAATTGGCGAACGATTAAGACGGACAATTCTCCTAAGACTTCGATTTGGGATGCGGTGGAAGGTTCTGGTTTTTCGGACGGAGATTATAAGTTTCGCGTGAAGTTTGTGGACAAGGCCGGGAATGAGTCGGTCTCGGAAGAGTTGTCGGTGAAGGTGGACACGACGGCCCCTTCAGCACCGACATTGACTGAAAACAATGGTAAGACGATTTATGCACAGGGAGCGGGTCTTGATGTGGATGTGACGGGATTGGAGACGGGAGCCTCGACGAAGGTACTGGTGTCTGTGAGGCTGAAGGACGGTGGAGTTGTGGCGGGTTGGGTGGATAAGGAGCTTGCGAACGGAGTAGAGTTTTCGAATCCTGAAGGGACTTCTGGTAAGTTGAACGCGGGAGCGTTGTGGACGGCTCTTCAAAGTTTGGTTCCGGGTCAGTATACGGTGACGGTGACGGTGACACAAACGGACAAGGGAGACAACGAGTCAAGTTCGTCAAGCTGGAGTTTTAATACGGATACGAAAGTTCCGTCGGGAACGCTTAGTCAGAAGGTTGCGAGTTTGACGGGTTCTGTATTTACGAAATCGGTTGAGATTGAGACGGATGGGGGTCAAGAGTACTATAAGATTATCGTTAATATTTCGGGTCTTGATGTTGGAGACAAGCTTGTGTTGGTGAAAGGGAGTGGTTCTGGATTTTGGAAGTCTTTTGATATTGAGGGCAGGTTGAATTCGGATGGAGATTATGAATTGCGTCTTCTCAAGAGCGAAGTGGATGCCTATTACAGTGCGAATTCTGGGGGTCAGTTGAAGTTGTATCTTCAAGACGGTGCGGGCAACCGTGGAGACAGTTCTGTGACGGTTGATGTGAAGGGTCCTCGAGATGGACAGGTATCATTGAATTTTGCTTCTGAGACGGCTAGTTATGCTGAGAAATTGACGGCATCGATAGGCAGTGATGTTTCTTTTGTGAAGGTTGTTGTGTCTGTGTATAGGGGGGGTCGGGGAGACAGTACATCTGATGCGTCTCGCGAGAAGGTATTTTCTGCGGCTGATATTAAAGCTCTCTTAGACGGTACGAAGAGCTTGGGAGACTTGTTGTCTGAGGTAGGTCTTAGCGAGGGTGCTGGTGCTATTGAGTACCGTTACAAGATTTCTTTGATGGGGTATGATCGTTACGGCAATGAGATGGCGAGTGTGAAGAGTAGGTTTATAGTTGTGGACAAGATTAAGCCTACGGTGAATGGTCTTTCTGTGAAGGCGGAAGACGGCACGTCGTCTCCGGGCTATGTGAAGGGAGGGAAGCCCTTGGTGAATCCGGATGATGCGAGCAATCAGATTGCCTTGGTATTTAATGCGGAAGCGGGTTTGACGGATATGGAGGTGGAGTATAGGAAAGTAGGGGGAACCTATGAGAAGCTTGCATCGGGTTTGCATCCGGAGCTTGTGTCTGGTTCTACATATAAGTTGTTGTTGAGTCCTCAGCTTTTGAAGCAGATTTTGACGGATACGTCGGTTTCTTCTGGAGAGTTTGAGTTTCGCGTGCGTGCGAAGGACAGTGTTGGCAATTTGGGAGATTGGACGTCATCTGTGCCGTTGTGGGTTGATAACGAGGCGCCGTCTTTGCCGAGCGTAGATTTTTCGACGGTGGAGGTGATCTCGAAGGATATAGGAGGGAGTACATATCTTTATTCTGTATCTGGAGATAAGGCAACTGTCGCGAAGAGCGATGGGAGTACGAAGGGTCGTTTGGTGATTAATTTGGGAGATGTGAGTGATATTGGGAGTGTTAAGGTAGGATTGTTTAACGGTTCTACGCAGGAGGGGGGAGATATACTGGGTTCACGAGATGGGGTTACGAGCAAGTATAGTTTCTTGTTGGATGGTGTGGACACGGAAGGCACCTATACTTTGAAGTTTAAGGTGAAGGATGCTTATGGTAATGAGAGCGATTGGCTTGATTCGTCTCTTAATGTGGATGTGGTGGACGGTTCATTGATTTCTGGTTCTGATTTTAGGACGACGGATTCTGGTCCTGATGCATCGAACAAGTATGAGATTACGTGGTTGTGGGAAGGTGCGTCGGGTACTTTGGGTAAGGTGAAGAGTATACAGTTGTTTCAGGAAACTTCTCCTGGCAACTGGGAGGCTTCTGGTCAGGCGGTGAAGCCGATATCTACGACTCATGTATTTTCTCATAAGCCTTATGTGAGTCCTGGAAGTACGGTGAACTATAAGGTTGTGGTGACGGATTATTTTGGTCGTAGTGAGGAGGAGTCGTCTACTTTGGTGTCGACGACTATTGATATGAATGACTTTGGTGCTGCTGTGTATGTGAAAGACACGGGTTGGAATACAGCAACGAAGAAGGACGGAGTGACGTCTTCGGCACTTGTATATGTGGCACTTCCTGGTTTGTCTGCGGGTAGGGATTCGGACTGGCAGTCGAAGGTATCGAGCAGTGAGATATTCTTGAAGGTGACGGTGGAGTATCAGAGTCCTGGAGGCGTTTGGGTGGAACGTACTTTTTACAAGAAGGTGACATCGGATTCTCCTTCGAAGCGTATAGATTTTGACTTGTTGGGCAAGACGGATTACTACTTGGATTCTGGAGGTTCGAGGAGTGGTGTTAAGTTGAAGGCTTCGGACTTGTTGGCTTCTGGGACGAAGTTTCGAGGACTTAAGATTAAGCTTTTGGATAAGGATGGAGGAGCACTCAATGGTGAGAAGAGTGTAGATTTTTACGCTTCACCTACGCTTCCTCCATCTGATGGTTCGCCGCCTCCTTTTACTGCGAAGCAGGATGAGATTGTGTATGACAATACGGCGCCTGTTCTTGCGGCGACACGTCTTACGACGGATAAGTTTAGTGATTCTAATGATGGTTCGAGTACTGCGAATTCGAGTGCATCCTATCCTTCTTTGTCTTTTGTATACACGGAGAAGAGTGGGAGTGAGACGAATCCGGATGTCCTTATAAGGATTCCGAGGCTTATTGAGTTGCAAACTGGAGATAGATTTTCTGACTTTAGTTATGAGTTTACGTTGAAGCATACTTATAAAGTTGGGAGTGGTACGGTGACGAAGAGCAAGACTTTTCAGTTTGAGCCTGGCACGGTTGATTCTACGGGGACGGCGCTTGTATTTCGTTTGTCCCGCAGTGAACTGGGTTCTGATTTAGAGAGCACGGTGGAGAGTACATTTAAGTGGAGAGTGTCTGACTTTAAGGTGAGAGATAAGGCTGGTCATGAGACGAGTCTATCGAGCACTGAGTTTGAGCTTGAGGCTACGTATGGTGCTACGAGTGCGTCACCATCTGGTGGTTTTCAGTCTGCGGCCTCTGAGAAGGATTTTGCGGAGGGCTTTACGTCGGTGGCAGTGGAAGCAAAGCATCGGCCTGCAGGTTTGGAGCGTGTGAATAAGGAGTATAAGTTTGACGCTCCTGTTTCTAGCACGAAGACGGAAGTTCATCATTACAGCCACTACTATGAGACTAAGAATGCTACCATTGCGAGTTCTATTAAGGAATCGGGTTCGAAGGATAAGTTTGAGATTCAAGATTTGCATGATTTATTTTCTGGTGATACGCGGAGTGTGGGGGGCAAGGATGTGAAGGACAATCTGAAAGCTGAGGTGACGGTTTACACGTTGAAGGATGGTGTATACGCGAAGCAGGATGTGGATGTTGCGACGAGGCATGAGATTTACGGTATTGATGCGCGGAACGAGGTTTTGATTGATATTAATGCAGCGATGAAGAGTGCGGATAAGATTTTCTTTGAGGTGTCTGCATATAATGGATCTGTTTTGAAGAAGGCGGAGCCTGGTAAGGTGGCGGCGCATCCTTATACGACGCCGAAGGTATTGATAGTGGTCAACAAGGATGGCAGTTATTTGGATGGAGGTCCTGCTGTGTCGCCTCGTGAGGATTCGAAAGAGGATAGTTTTGTGTATCAAGATGATGAGACTGGGATTGATGAGTCTGGTTTGTCTCATGAGGATGATGTCTCTGAAGGAGGAGGAGATGAGGGTGGAGACTTGGTCTTTTCTGAAGATTTGTACGGAGCGGGTTCGTTGTCTGATACGCCTGATGTTCCTACGGGTGAAGCTTTTTAGGGAGTATGGATATGTCGATAGGATATGGAGAAGATAAGGACGGGGACGAGTTTGTATACGGATCGGAGGCATCGGATACGGATGATATTTTGAGTATGGATGAGGGTGTTGAGGAGGATATGGGGAGTGTATCGCTTGAGATGTTGGAGATGGCTCTTCTTATGGGAGAGGCGGGATTTGTGGACGTTCCGGTGGACGATGGGGACGCATCGTCGGTTTAGTTTTTGATCTGGGAATTTTCCTTGTAAGGGTGAGACTTATGTGCTAGAAGTGCGACAAGAGGACGCATGAGAGGCCGTGATGGACAAACCACAGTGGCAGGTGATGAATTTTTGCCCGAAGTTTTTGTTTTATGAATTAAGTAGCGAGGAATTCTCTTATGTTGTTAAAAAAGGGATTACGATTGTGGGTATTTTGTGTGTTGGTGGTGTGGGTTTTGTATGGTGGAGTAGGTTTTGGGAGGGATTATATAAGCATAGTGGGTTCTTCGACGGTATTTCCGTATACGCAGGCTGTTGCGGAGGAGTTTGCGTTACGAGGAGATTATTCTTCGCCTGTTGTGGAGTCGACGGGTACTGGTGGAGGTTTTAAGGTTTTCTGTGGAGGTGTGGGCGTGAGATACCCGGACATAGCGGGAGCGTCACGAGAGATGAAGGCTCAGGAGATGTCGCGTTGTCGAGAGAACGGTGTCGATGCGGTGACGGAGATCAGGCTGGGCAGTGATGGTATTGTGGTAGCGGGCAGTTTGGCGGGGGGAGAGATGGACTTGTCACTGGAGGCGTTATACTTGGCTCTTTCGTATGAGTTGCCGTTGGGGGAAGGTGGTGAGAGGGTGAAGAATCCGCATGAGACGTGGAAGGAAGTGGGGGAGACATTGGAGGATTTGGGACATGGCACTTATAATTTTCCTGAGAGGCAGATAAGGGTATTTGGTCCTCCGCCGACATCTGGTACGCGGGATGCTTTTTTGGAGTTGGCGATGGTGAAGGGTTGTATGGGATTGGAGGCGAATGAGGGGATAGAGAAGGATGATCGAGAAGAGTTGTGTGGTCGTTTCCGAGGTGATGGTTTGTACATTGACAGTGGTGAGAATGACAATTTGATCGTTCAGCGTCTTGTGGGAGACAAGGAAGCACTTGGAATTTTTGGTTATTCGTTTTTGTATGAGAATCCGGATAGGATTCGTGCGATGAAGGTGAGAGGTTTTTTGCCTGATTTGCGTACGATTGGAGAGGGTTCCTACCCGATAGCGCGTCCATTGTATCTTTATGTGAAGGATGTGCACCGATTATTGGTTCCTGGTATTGATGATTTTTTGGAAGAGTATTTGTCTGAGGAGGCGTTTTCTGAGGATGGTTACTTGGTGGAGAGGGGTTTGGTATTGCCCTCGTTGTCGGAGCGAGAGTTATTACGCTCTCGTGTTCTTGGCGAGTAGCGGTTAATATCTGCAAGATGTTTTATGCATTAATTCTTTTATGTTTGATGGGTTTGGTGGTGTGGTTATCCTATTATTTGGGTAGGTTGATGAGGGTTGGGGGTACGTTCCGTGGTGGTTATTACTTGGGGTTATTGGGCGTGACCTTTTGTGTGCCGGTATTGGTGGCGGTATTATTGTGGAGATGGGATGTTTCGATTTTTCTTTTGAAGTTTTTGGGAGACGGTGAGGTTTTACTGCCGGGGGTGAATGAAGATATTCTTGAGATATGGTTATATTCGAAGGTGATAGCGGGTAGTGGTGTAGGCATGTTGCCGGGAGTGGATGAGGTGATGTTGGCGGACTTGGAGTCTCGACTTTTGGGGCTATATGGGCTGGTGAGTGTGGTGGGAGGCGTGTTGTTGGTTGTGTTGGGATTTTGTGGAGTCTTGGGGGGTATGAGGCGCCTTTATTTGGGGAAAGAAGCACTGGTTTTGTCTGAGGGTTTGGTATTGAAGTTATTGAGGTGTGGTTCTGTGGTTGCGATAGCGACATCATTTTTGATAGTCTTTTCGTTGGTATTTGAGTCGTGGAAGTTTTTCCGTTATGTATCGTTGGGAGATTTTTTCTTGGGTTTGCACTGGGAGCCCCAATTATTATTTGAATCGGAGGGAGAGGTAGAGAAGGAAGTATTTGGTATTTTGCCTGTATTGTGGGGAACGTTGGCGATAGCGATGATAGCGATGATGATAGCGATACCGATAGGGTTGTTGAGTGCGATATATTTGAATGGTTATGCGGGCGTTCGTGTGAGGTCGTGGGTGAAGCCTATACTGGAGTTATTGGCGGGCATCCCGACGATAGTGTATGGATTTGTGGCGGTGCTGGTGGTGGCCCCATTTTTTCATCGTTGGGGTGAGCAGCTTGGATTTTCGTCTGAGCCGAACAATGCATTAGCGGCGGGCGTGGTGATGGGGATGATGATCGTGCCGTTTGTGTCTTCGTTTGCGGACGATGCGTTGAATGAGGTTTCGTTGTCGGTGAAGTATGCGTCGTATGCGTTGGGGGCGACGCGAGGAGAGACGATGATGAGGGTGATGTTGCCGGCGGCATTTCCTGGTATTGCTTCTGGAGTTTTGTTGGCGGCGAGTCGTGCGATAGGGGAGACGATGATAGTGGTGATGGCGGCGGGTTTGGTGGCGAAGTTTTCGTGGTCACCGTTTGATGGATTGACGACGATAACGGTTCAGATAGTTGCGTTATTGGTGGGTGACACGTCATTTGACGGTCCTAAGACTTTGTCTGCATTTGCACTGGGATTGACCTTATTCTTTTTGACGTTGATTTTGAATGTGTTGGCTTTTTGGATTATGAAGCGTTATAGGGAGCCACTTGTATGATAAGGGAAGCGAAGGCAACGAGGGATTATGATCGGAAGCGGCATCGTTATGATGGTTGGTTGCATGGTGTGAGTTTGTGTGCGGTGATGTTGGGAGTATTTTTTTTATTGGTATTATTTTTGATTATTGTGAAGGTATCGTTGCCTGGCTTGACGCAGAGTTATTTTGTCCTGAGCGTAGATTTTTCTGAGGAGTGGATAGAGAGGGGAGATATCGCTTCTGGAAGGTACCGTAAGGTATTGAAGAGTGGATTTTCAGAGCTTCTTGAGGGTCGAGGTTCTGAAGTGAGGGTACGAGATTTTGGGAAGGTATTGAGCAGCCGTTCGTCACATATATTGCGAGAGATGGTGGTATCTGATCCTGCTTTGGTGGGACGTCGAGTGGAGGTGCGATTGCCTTTGAGTGATATATGGGATCAGGTGAACAAGGGGTTATTGAGTTGGGAATCGCTGAAGGTGCATAGGGGCGTGGGGGAGTCCTTGCAGTTATTGTTTCTTGAATTGAAGGACGATGGTTTGGTGGAGGAGCATTGGAATGTGGGTGTATTGTTTCGGGGAGACAGTCGATTTCCAGAGGTTGCGGGTTTGTATGGAGCGATAGTGGGTTCATTTTATGCGATGTTGGTCTGTTTTCTTGTGAGTTTTCCGCTTGCGATAGCGACGGTGCTGTACACGGAGGAGTTGGTGCCTCGAGGACGATTTCGGGATATAATTGATGTGAACATAAACAATTTGGCGTCTGTTCCGTCTGTGGTGTTTGGACTGTTGGGCTTAGCATTTTTTATAGGGAGTTTAGGTTTTCCGCGTTCGTCGCCATTTGTGGGTGGTTTGGTGTTGGGACTGATGTCTCTTCCTACGATGGTGATAGCGGCACGCGAAGCGGTGAGACGGGTTCCTGTATCCTTGAGGGAGGCGGCGTTGTCTGTGGGGGCGACGCGACAGCAGAGTGTATTTCACCATGTATTGCCGAGTGCGATGCCGGGTATCCTTACGGGAACGATTATCGCACTCGCGCGGGCTTTGGGAGAGGCGGCTCCGTTATTGTTGATAGGTATGAATGCGTTTGTGTCATCTGATCCTGGAGGGGTGATGGATCCTGCGACGGCTTTGCCGACTCAGATATTGATATGGTCGGATTCACCTGAGCGTGGATTTGTGGCTCGGGCTGGCATAGCGATAGTTGTTTTGATAGGATTTTTGTTATTGATGAATGGTCTATCGATATATGTGCGTTCGCGTTGGTCGTCGTATGATCGTTATGGATGAGGAGTAAAGATGGAAGGATTATCGCGGATCAAGGTAGAATGTAGGGGAGTGAGTGCTTTTTACGGGGAGACGCAGGCGTTGAACGAAGTGAATTTATCGATATATGATCATGAGGTGATGGCGTTGATAGGTCCGTCGGGTTGTGGCAAGTCGACTTTTTTGCGTAGTTTGAATAGGATGAATGATCTTGTGTCTGGTTGTCGTATAGAGGGAGAGATAAGTTTGGACGGCGAGGACATTTACGGGAGGGGCATGGATGTGACGCGACTGAGGACGAGGGTGGGTATGGTATTTCAGAAGCCGAATCCTTTTTCGAAGTCTGTATTTGAGAATGTTGCGTATGGTCCGAGGATTCATGGTATGGCGAGCAACCGTTCGGAGCTGGAGGGTATAGTGGAGACGAGTCTTCGTCGTGCGAGTTTGTGGGAGGAGGTGAAGGATCGGATGAAGCAGCCTGGTTCTTCGTTATCTGGCGGACAGCAGCAGAGGTTGTGTATAGCACGCGCGATAGCGTTGAATCCTGAGGTGATATTGATGGATGAGCCGTGTTCGGCATTGGATCCGATAGCGACGGCACGGATAGAGGAGTTGATAGCGGAATTGCGAGGTTCGTATTCGTTGGTTGTGGTGACTCATTCGATTCAGCAGGCGGCGAGGATATCGGACAGGGTGGCATTTTTTCATTTGGGTAAGTTGGTTGAGGATGGGTTGACGGGAGATATTTACAATGATCCGAAGGATGATCGGACGTTGGGATATATTACGGGAAGGTTTGGATAAGGAGGAGAAGATGCCGGATCATATAGTGACAGGATTTGATGATGATTTGGGGCGATTGAGGGGTCATGTTCGAGATATGGGATTGCGTGTGAGGTGTCAGTACAATGATGCGATGTCGTGTGTATTTTCGTGGGATGAGGATTTGTACGAGAAGGTATTGCGTAGTGATGACGAGGTGGATCGTAGTGAGGAGCGCGTGGTAGATTTTTCGACTCAGATATTGATGTTACGCCAGCCTGTGTCAGTGGACTTGCGGGAAGTGATTTCTGCGTTGCGTATAGCGTGTGATCTTGAGCGCATGGGGGATTGTGCGGAGCATATGGTGAGGAGGGTGAAGGAGTTGCCCTCTGGAGTTTTGGAGGATGGGGGGATATTGGGGGATATGAGGGATTCGATCTACCGTTCGATGTTGCACGCGGGAGAGCAGTTGGAGGGTACGATGAGTTCGTATGAGCGTAGGGATGCTGAGGAAGCGATAAGGGCATGGATGTTGGATGACAAATTGGACGAGGCGTATGCGTTGTCTGTGAAGGGTATATTGAGTTCGATGAAGAATTTGCCGGAGCACGTGAAGGTATTGAGTTCGATGTTGATGTTGGTGAAGGACGTGGAGCGTGTAGGAGATCATGCGACGAACATAGCGGAGTCTGTGCATTATATGGTGACGGGTCGTCGCTTGAAGGATGCGTTGCCGAGTTGGGCTGGCAAGGATTAGAATCCTATTTGTTTGAGGATGTTGATGGCGTCTGAGTGAGAGAATCCTCTTCTTGCGATGAAGGCGAGAGCTTTTTGTTTTTTTTTGGCGTTGAGTTCTGGGGAGGAGGTGACGGGGGTAAGATTTTTTTTCTGCATGATGGAGAGGATGTGGAGTTGAGGGGAGGGTGTATTATTTTGTGTTTGTAGTTCTTTTATGACTTCGTTGATGAGTTGTTTTTGGAGTCCGTCTGCGGCAAGTTTTTGTTGTATATATTGCAGGCTCCATCCTTTTTTTGACCATTTTCTGCATCGAGAGGCGATGAATTCGCGGTCATTGATGAGTCCGTATTGAGCGTATTTTTGGGAGAGTTGTTCGATGAGATTTATGGTGGCGTGTGCGTCACTTTGATTTGTGGGGAAGATAGATTTTTTTTTCATCCAGAGGGTAAGATTTTTTTTGAAGGTGGGGGAAGAGGGAGCGTATTTTGCGACATACCATTCTGCATGTTTTTCGAGTTTTTGGTGGAGTGAGGAGAGTGATAGGGTTTGAGTCATGTGTGTATTGAATTAAAAATTTTTCTGTGGTCTTGTAAGTGGGATAGGTGAGATTATATGAGAGATAGGTAGGGTGGTATAGGTTTTTTTTGTGAGCAGAGAGGATAGAAGAAGGGTTATCTGATGGGTAAGATTATAGGAATAGATTTGGGGACGACGAATTCGTGTGTATCGGTGATGGAAGCGGGCGGAGCGCGCGTGATAGAGAATTCTGAGGGACAAAGGACGACACCTTCTGTGGTGGCATTTGTGGAGGACGGTTCTCGTTTGGTGGGACAGCCTGCGAAGCGTCAGGCGGTTACGAATCCTGAGAACACGCTGTATGCGATTAAGCGATTGATAGGACGTCAGTATGATGATGCGGAGGTGAAGAAGGACAGGAAGACGGTACCGTTTAAGATTGTGAAGTCGAAGAACAAGGATGCGTGGGTTGAGGCGGGTGGAGAGAAGATGGCCCCCTCTCAGGTGAGTGCGATGATCTTGGAGAAGATGAAGGAGACGGCGGAGAATTACTTGGGAGAGAAGGTGGAGCAGGCGGTGATAACGGTGCCTGCGTATTTTAATGATTCTCAGCGTCAGGCGACGAAGGATGCGGGTAAGATAGCGGGACTTGATGTGCTGAGGATTATTAATGAGCCGACAGCGGCTGCTTTGGCGTATGGTTTGGAGAAGAAGGGTACGGGACTGATAGCGGTGTATGACTTGGGAGGGGGAACGTTTGACGTATCGATATTGGAGATAGGGGACGGCGTTTTTGAGGTGAAGGCGACGAACGGCGATACTTTTTTGGGTGGAGAAGACTTTGATCATGCGATTATTGATTATATAGCGGAAGAGTTTCGCAAGACGGATGGGATAGACTTGAGGGAGGATAAGCTTGCGCTTCAGCGGTTGAAAGAGGTCGCGGAGAAGGCGAAGATAGAGTTGTCATCAGCGACATCGACGGATATTAATTTGCCGTTTGTGACGGCGGATGCGAGTGGTCCGAAGCATTTGAATATCAAGATGACGCGGAGCAAGTTGGAGGAATTGGTGGGAGATTTGATCAAGCGTACATTGACGCCGTGTAAGAAGGCGTTGAAGGATGCGGGCGTGTCGGCAAAAGAAATCGACGACGTGGTTCTGGTGGGGGGCATGACGCGTATGCCGAAAGTGATGGAGTCTGTGAATGGATTTTTTGGCAAGGATCCGCACCGTGGCGTGAATCCGGATGAGGTTGTGGCGATAGGAGCGGCGATTCAGGGGGGCGTTTTGGTGGGAGACGTGAAGGATGTTCTTTTGTTGGACGTGACTCCTTTGAGTTTGGGTATCGAGACTTTGGGGGGAGTGT
>CAKMZR010000029.1 GCA_929200455.1 uncultured Alphaproteobacteria bacterium
CCTCGGGAATCCATCCCTGCCCATCCACATACTCACCAATTCCGTCACCTCCACGCTCGTCGCCAATACCGTTCTCGCACTCGGACATAACCCCTCCCTCACAAGTGCAGAACGCGAAATCAAAGACGCCGTCCTCTCATCTCACGCACTCCTCATCAATATCGGAACACCCCTAGACTCACAAGTACACGCCCTCAATACCGCCGCCCTCATCGCCTCACAAAACCATATCCCTTGGGTCCTCGACCCCGTCATGGTCGATCGCTTCCCCTCAAGACTTAACCTCGCCTTAACCCTCATAAACAATAAACCCACCGTCATCCGAGGAAATCATCGCGAAATCCAATCACTCGCTCAAAACATCGTTCCCAAACTCTCATCATCCGACACCAGCATCATCGCCATAGAACTCGCTCAACACCTCTCCACCGTCGTCATCTCTACAGGAATCAACGACTTCATCGCTCACAACCAAGAATGCCTCCTCTCCTCACTCGGACACCCCCTACAACATACCACCACAGGCATGGGATGTGCCATGGGCGCCCTCATCTCTTGCACCCTCGCATCCGCAAAACATGACCCCCTACTCGCATCTCTCACAGCCACTCTCATGGGTGGCGAAGCCGCTATCAAAGCAGCTCTGCACGGAAGAGGCCCTGGAACATTCCCCCTCATCTGGATAGACGAACTCTACAACATCGTACAAAGCGGATTCTCAGAACTTCCCACTCTCCTCGCATCGCAAAACGCATCATGAATAATCCTCTCAACCTCTCCCTCTATCTCGTTCTTGACCCGGAACATTGTACCCATCATCACCCCCTCGAGGTCTTAACCCAAGCCCTCGAAGCCGGCGTCTCCATCGTACAGTTCCGACAAAAAAATATACCCAGAGACTCCGCAAAACCCCTCGCTCAGTCTTGCCGTGAACTCTGCTCACTCCATAACGTACCCTTCATCGTCAATGATGACCCCCTCCTCGCCCTCGATGTCGGGGCAGACGGATTCCATCTCGGACAAAACGATACCCTGCCACCCTCCCTACTCCCCCAACTCACACTTTCAAAAACCATCATCGGACGCACCGCGCGATCCCATGACGAACTCCTCTCCCTCAGACCACAAGTCCTCAATAACCTATGCCACTACATCGGCATAGGAGCCGTCTTCGCAAGCTCCAGCAAACAACATCCAGACTCCCAGTTCCTCGGAATCCAAGGACTCAAAACCTTCCTCCCCTACGCTCAATCCCTCCTCAGCCCCTCCTTCCCCCTTTGTGCCATCAGCGGAATCTCTCACCATAACGTACAAGACGTCCTCTCCACAGGAATCAACGGAATCGCCGTCATCAGTGCCATCTGCTCTGCTGAAAATCCTTACCAAGCCACACGCCAACTCCGCCAGATCATCCACAACCATCAGAGAAATGTCTCATGACCAAACCACCCTACGTCTTCACACAACGCACTCCCGCTCCACAACCGCCCGTAACCCTCACCATCGCAGGATCAGACCCCAGTGGCGGGGCCGGAATTCAAGCAGACCTCAAAACCTTCGCCGCCCTCAATACTTTCGGAACATCCATCATCACCGCTCTTACCGCACAAAATACTCAAGGCGTAAGCAAAGCTATGCCCGTCCCCTGTGACATGATCGCCGCCCAAGCCCAAGACCTCGCGTGTGACATCACCATACACGCCATCAAAATCGGCATGCTCGCCAATACTCAAGTCATACACACCGTGCATAGTACTCTCGACCTCTTTCCCCATATCCCCATCATTCTCGACCCCGTCATCGTCGCCACAAGCGGCGATACCCTCCTCGAACACCACGCCATCGACGCCCTCTCAGAACTCATCATTCCTCGTGCAACCCTCATCACACCCAACCTCTCCGAAGCCTCCGTCCTTCTCGGGACTCCCCCTCCCAAAAATGAACAACAACAAAGAGAAACCACCCTCAACCTCTACAAAAAATTCAAAAAACCCATCCTCCTCAAAGGAGGGCACAGCTCCAGCAACTCCTCTCTCGACTTCTTTTTCGATTCCCAGCAACTCCTAGAACTTGCCGTCACACGCATAAAAACACAAAATACACACGGAACAGGATGCACCTTGTCCGCCGCCATCACCGCCGCTCTCGCATCAGGACTCTCCCTCAAAGACGCCGTCATCGCCGCAAAAGACTATATCCACCAAACCATCCAAGCTTCCGCTTCTTGGAACATCGGAAAAGGACATGGCCCTGTCTGCCATAACCTCTTCCCCTCACCCCTCCCCGCCCTCCCAAAAACCCACAAGTAAGAAAACAAAGACCATGACCTCTCTTTCTCGCAGAACTTTACTCGCTTCTGCACCCCTCGCTTCAATACCCACGCCCGCCTTGTCCCAAAACATCAAAGAACTCCGCATGGTCACATCTTGGCCAAAAAACTCTCCAGGGCCCGGACAAACCGCCTCACGCTTTGCACAACGTCTCCACTCCATGAGCAACGGCTCCTTGCGTGTCCGCCTGTTCGCCGCAGGTGAACTCGTCCCACCCACCGCCGTCTTCGATGCCGTCAGTTCACAAACCGCAGACATCGCCCATACCGCCTCCTTCTTCTGGCAAGGAAAAATTCCCGCCGCCGCATTCTTCACCGCCATTCCCTTCGGAATGAGACCCCTCGAACATCAAGCTTGGCTCCGACACAGCGACGGCGAAAAACTCTGGAATCATATCTACGCACCCTTCAACCTCATCGCCCTTTCCGCTGGAAATACAGGCATGGGAATGGGAGGATGGTTCCGAAAACCCATCAAAAATCATGATGACCTCCTCGGACTCACCTACAGAATGCCCGGAATCGGTGGCGAAATCTTTCGGCAACTCGGGGCCAACGTCGTTCAAATACCACCGGGAGAAATCTTCGGAGCCCTCGCAAACGGAACCATCGACGGTACAGAATTCCTCGGACCATGGAGCGATATGGGCTTCGGATTCTTCAAATACGCTCCCTACTACGCATACCCCGGATTCCACGAACCCAACGGAACTTCAGAACTCCTCATCAACCAATCCCTATGGAACTCCCTTTCCCAATCTCACCAAAATATCATCCGTGAAGCCGCTCTCCTTGCTGACACCGAATCCCTTTCCAGCCTCTCTTGGAACAACGCACACGCCCTCAATACCCTCAAAAATAAACACAATGTCTCCCTCTTCCCCTTCCCTCAAGAAATCCTCTCAAAAGCCCACGATCTCGCTCTCCAAATCCTCGATCAAAAAGCATCTCAAGATCAAACCTTCAAAAAAGTCTGGGACTCCTACCAACGTGCCCTCATAAACTTCTCTCAGTGGTCTCGCGTCTCAGAACGTGACTTCCTCCTCATTCGGGATTCACGCCTATGACACATCCTCTCTCAGTCCATGTAGACAACATCTCCCTACACATCAATAACACCCCCATCCTCTCCGATCTCTCCTTCTCCGTACCCTCGCCAAAATTTGTCGCCATACTCGGACCCTCCGGTGTCGGAAAATCATCCCTCCTCCACACCATCTCCGGAACCCTCCCCTTCCAAAAAGGCTCCATACTCATCAATCAACGTCTCTCTCCTTCACCCCCCCTTGCCGCACTCCTCACACAACACCACACCCTCCTCCCATGGTTCGATATCCTCAATAACGTCATGATCGGCTTCCGTCTTCGCGGAAAAATCTCTCCCGACGTCCGCCAACAAGCCTCTCAACTCCTCGAAAAAGTCGGACTCCTCCATCACGCGTCCTCTTACCCCCACGCCCTCTCGGGAGGCATGCAACAACGTGTCATGCTTGCACGGACACTCCTCGAACACCAAAAACTCGTCCTCCTAGACGAACCCTTCTCCGCTCTTGATGCCATCACCCGACACCAAATAGGGCTTACCGCACGCGAACTCCTCCAAGATCGACTCACACTCATGGTCACCCACGACCCTCTCGAAGCCCTCCGACTCGCAGACCAAATCCTCATCATGACCAAAAATCACGGGCCCCTTGTCGAAATCACCCTCCCCAATATACCCCCTCCACGTCCACACTCCCATCCCGAAATCATCTCTCTACACGAACAGATCCTCCAACACCTCCTCCATCACCACCCTATCTCTCTCAATGCACACGCATAAAAACATGTCCTCCCTAAAATCCCTCCTCTCCCGATCCCTTGTCGCCATCTCCCTCATCCTCCTCTGGCAACTCACGGTCTCCCTTGCCAAGATCGAACCCTTCATCATCCCCCCCCCTCTCCTTGTCGCAAAAGCACTCTTCCTCAACGCATCCCTCCTCCTCCATCACACCCTCTTCACCCTCACGGAAATTATCGTCGGACTCCTCATCGGATTCACCATCGGAACACTCTTCGGAATCATACTCGCTTCCTACTCACACATACAACGACTCCTCCTTCCCATACTCGTCATTTCACAAGCCATTCCCGTCTTCGCTCTTGCCCCCATCCTCGTCGTTTGGCTCGGATACGGTATGGCCTCAAAAATCACTATGGCCGCTCTCATCATCTTCTTCCCCGTCGCCTCCGCTACGCATGACGGACTCCAAGCCTATCCTCACGCACTCCACAACCTCTGCAATACCATGTCCGCAAACCCCCTACGCGCCCTCATCTTCGTCAAAATTCCCGCATGCCTGCCCTCCATCGCTTCAGGAGCCCGAATCGCTACCGCAACCGCTCCCATCGGGGCCATCGTCGGAGAATGGGTCGGATCCGCTCAAGGACTCGGATTCATCATGCTCCACGCAAACGCACGCATGCACACAGACCTCATGTTCGCCGCTCTTTTTATCCTTGTCCTACTCGCCCTAGCCCTTTATGCTCTCGTTAATAACCTCCTAACAAAAATCATATTCTGGCAAACCTCAAACCCTAAACACAAACCCTAGAAAGACAAAACTCATGCGTAATCTCATCCTCTCAATCATCATCGCCTTCTCGTTCTCAACCGCCTACGCCCAAAATAGCAACAAATCAGAAAATCTCGACGTCCTCCTCGATTGGTTCGTCAATCCAGACCACGCTCCCCTCATCATCGCCCACGTCAATGGACACTTCGAAAAACATAACCTCAAAGTCTCACTCATTCCCCCAGCAGACCCATCCGCTCCCCCAAGACTCATCGCCGCAAAAAAAGCCGACATCGCCATCTCATACCAACCCCAACTCCACCTCTTCGCAGACCAAAAACTTCCCCTACAAAGATTCGGTACCCTCGTCGCTTCCCCCCTCAACTCACTCATCGTCCTCGAAGACTCCCCCATCAAGTCCATCAAAGACCTCAGAGACAAAAAAATTGGCTTCTCCGTCGGCGGATTCGAACAAGCCGTACTCTCCGCCATGCTCGAAAAACACGGACTCTTCCTCAGCGACGTCACACTCATCAATGTCAATTTCGCACTCTCTTCATCCCTCTACTCCGGTAATGTCGATGCCGTCATCGGCGCATTCCGTAACTTCGAACTCAACCAAATGAAACTCTCAAAAAAACCAGGACGCGCCTTCTTCGTCGAAGAAGAAGGAGTACCCCCCTACGACGAACTCATCTTCATCGCCCACAAAAAACGTCTCCAAAATCCCATCTTCAGAAAAAAAATATCCAAATTCCTCAACGCCATCGAAGACGCCACCATCGACATCATGAATAGACCCGAACAACGCTGGAAAGACTTCATCTCATACCAAGAAGATCTCGACACCCCCCTCAACGCCCTCGCTTGGAAAGATACCCTCAGGCGTTTCGCCCTCAGACCCGCCGCTCTCGATGTACAACGATACAAAAACTTCGCCGAATTCCTCCTCAAAAAAGGAGTCACACAAACCAACCCCAGCGTCGATTCATACGCCACCACTCTCTCCCCACTCAAACCCTTCTGATAAACACACTCCAGCGTAACCCCCCCAGCCGTGAATACCCCAATGTAAGCACCCCAGCGTGAACACCCCAGAATCCCCATTCCTCAATGCCTGCCTCATCGAACACGCTCTCGATGAACAGGCACACTCCATCATCTCTCTCATCAAAGCCGCCGCCAAAGTCTCATCCTTCCAGCTCGATACCCAACTCTCACACCCTGAACTCCTCCATCCCGCCACAACCGCAGAAGTTCGAGGGGGCATCGCCCTTGTCGCACATTTCGACCAGCGAATCATCGGCTTCATTTCCGCTCACAAAACTATCGAAGGATTCAATATCAACCACATCTATGTCTCACCATCCCACCAACTCCGCGGACTCGGGGCCCTCCTCCTCACATCCTCCATCTCCGAACTCCTCTCCCAACCCAACGCCCAACCCCTCTTCCACGTCTGGATCGAAACACAACTCAAAACTTCCATCGCCTTCTTCGAACACCTCGGATTCATCAAAACAGGAAAACAACGACACAGAATCAAAAAATTACCCCATCTGCTCAATGACGAACGAGACGCTTCCTACATAGAAATCTCCCTCTCCCTCTCTCCTCAAACGCTTACCGCACCTTGAACCAAAAATAATAAATCACACAATATCATGTTGATAATACATGATCATGTATGCTATCCTACACTCAGCGTAAGACCCAGAAAAGGGCAAATTCGCCTCAAATCAAACCACTCTCAGGCCAAACCACCCCCGCAATCAAAGTCCAGCACACCGTTCAGAAAAATCTCATAGGCGCAAATATCGTGACACACCTCTTCCTTTATCTCTTCTACGCCATCATCTCCATGGGACTCGGACTCCTCATCGCCGCAGAACTTCAAGGTACCTCCGTCTTCATCGGATTCATCTACGCCCAACTCCTCTTCACAGGATGCATCGCCGTTCATGAACTCATCTCGTCCCGCGCCTGGCAAGGAAATACCAAAAAACAACTCAAAGCCCTCGCCCACCAATACATCCATCTCGAAAAAGAATTCCGTAACCTCAGAAGCGAAACCCTCAATATACTCTCCATCCTCACAGAAAGAAAACAACATGGAGGTCCCACCTTCGTCAAAATGCCAAAAAGAAAAGTCACCAGCAACATCATCCCCCTCAAAACTCCAAAAACACAAGACGAAATACACGAAGAAGACAAACCTGGCGGCGAATGGTTCAAACAAATCAAAGAACAAAAAAAATTACGAAAACAACAACAAGCACGCTCCCATAAACCCGCCCTCGTCACTCACGGGAAAGACCATAACGCCCACGTCAAATACGATTACGACGACATCATCCATCAGTCTCACGCCCTCCGCTTCGCCCACGACGCCACCCTCAGCGACATACGATCCGCCCTCAGAAATAAAGACCTCGCAACATTCCTACAACCCACCGTCGATGTCTCTACACGCAATGTCGTACACTACGAATGCTTCACCAACATGATCGCTCCTGATGGACAAATCATCAAACCTAGCGAATACCTCGAAAAAGCTAAAGACGCAGGACTCCTACCCAGCATCGACAGCATCGTCTTCACTCAAACCCTCGAACGCGTCATGTCAGACATCAAAAAAATTCCTTCCTCTTGGCAGAAAATCTTCTTCAATATCTCGCAAACCACCTTCGAAGCCAATGACGTCTTCGCAAAAATAGAAACCTTCTTCAAGGTCAATCGTAACCTCACCCACAGAATGATCTTCGAAATCTCCCACACAGACTTCATGAAAAATCCTAAAGCCTTCTTGCCTTACCTCTCAAAAATGAGAGGTTTCGGTGCTCGACTCTCTCTCGATAACGTCAAGTCTTTCAATATCGATATCAAAGCTCTCGCCCCTCACAACCTCTCCTTCATCAAAATACCCGCAGATGTCCTCAGTCGTGAACTCAAACGCGCTCTTTCAGACCCCCTCCATCCCCAAAATGTCAAAAAAACCTTCGACCGCGCAGGAATCACACTCATTGTCGAAAAAGTCGAATCCGAAAATCAAGTCAATATGCTCAAAGAACTCAATATCTCTTTGGCTCAAGGATACCTCTTCGGATTCCCAGCTCCCATCGAAGAACTTTTCCAAAAAGAAAACAGCACCTCTCAACTCCTCTCCGCTCACGGCTAAACCCTCTCTGCCTCTTTCCACCAGCCCAACCTCTTCTGCCAACCACCGTATCTTTCCAGCCCTTTCACCAATCCAACCTCTTTCGCCTTTCGCTACTCCCTGCCTCCTTCAAAAAATATGCATATATCTCTGTTCTAAAAAAACTTTCCGTTTCCATCATAACGCCTCTTCTATTTCTCCCTTCCTCCATATCATGACAAAAATAAAAATTGCCTTCTTCTTCCTTTGCCTCCTCTCCCCGTTTTTCCTACTTCCGCTCCACGCAGAAGAAAAGCCATCCTGCTCTTCCGTTCGCATTGTCGATAACGGACGCGATGATGTCGCCGTACTCAACGGAATCTTTTCTTCCCTCCTCTCTTTCTCGGGACGGATCCCCCTCATCGTCCTCGTCAAACCAAAAAATTCCTTCTCCCGAGTCAAAAACCATCAAGCCGACGTCTTTCTCGCCGCTTGGCAAAAAGTCGATGATGCCCAAATTCAAGACAATGACCTCATCCACGCTCCCAACGCCCTCTTCCCCCACGCCCAATACGCTCTTGCCGTTCCCTCTTATCTTGAAAAAAAAGGCCTCTCCTCTATCCGTCAGATACCCCAATTCAAAAAATCTCTCAATTCCACCCTCTTTTCCGTAGAAGAAAGCCAACAAACCCTAAAAGCCATCACCCACCTCATCACTTCGGATACACAATTTTCCGGATTCTCTATCTCATCCCTAAAAGAAGCAGACACCACATCCTTCATCGAAACCATGACAAAAAAACGTCAAGACTTCGTCATACTCGCTTGGGAACCTCATATCAATAACGCTCTGTTCGACCTCGCCTTCCTCGCTCAAGACAATCTCAATCCAGAATCACCACCCCTCTTCCCCACGGATAGCCTCTTTGCCGTCACGCGAAAAAATTATCCCGAAACATGCCCTCAGGTCACAAGACTCATCCATCAACTCCAAGTCTCACGACCCCTCATCCACTTCCTCATGGCACAACATCTCATCCACAAAAAACCTCTCCACGACACCTTCATACAATGGCTGCACGAACACAAAAGATTCCTCGCCACTTCCCTCACAGGAATCAAAACTCTAGACGGAAAAAATGCTTTCCTCGCCGCTCTTCAAACCCTCTTGCTCTCCCGCAAAACTTCTCCCGAGCCCGAATAAACAGAAATAGAAACCCCACCCTCCCCGTCATCCTCGCCCACGATCACACCATCTGCCACTCCACAAAAAAGACCATTGTCCACCACCCCAGGAATTCCATTCAATTCCTTCTCCAAAAAATACCAGTCCTGCAAATAAGAAGACACCTCCACATCCACTATATAATTGCCGCTATCCGTCCTGAAAAATTCACCCCCCTCTTCCCTCACACGCAAAGAATCTACCCCTATCCCCCTCTCCCCATAACACGCCTCTATCATACGCATCGTCTGCACATAACCAAAGGGAACCACCTCTATCGGCAACGGAAACCTTCCCAAACAATCCACACACTTCCGACGCTCCACAATCGCCACAACCTCCCTAGACGCCTTCGCCAACAACTTCTCCCAGAGCAAACAACCTCCCCCTCCCTTTATCATCGACAAATCTCCCAAAAACACCTCGTCCGCACCGTCAATCGTCACATCAATCTCACCACACCCCTCCAACGCCAAAAGCGGGATACCCTCCAACCTCGCCAAACGCTCCGTCGCCTCAGAACTCGCCACTCCAAAAATACTCAATCCACCACGGACACGAACGCCCAAACACCTCACCATCTCTTCCGACGTCGTACCACTTCCAAGACCCACAACCATCCCCTCCCTCACATAACCGTCCAACGCCGCAACAGCAACAGCCCGCTTCACCCCAACACCACGACCCTCATCAACCCTAACCACCAGAAAACAACGACGCTATGTAACCGTCCGGATCATCCATGTCCATCTGATCAGGCTGCAAATACTCACACGCATAGTTATACCACACCTTGCTCTTCACAAATAACTCGTAAATCCTCTTGTCTATATGTCCCTCCTCCACCATAAAACCCAAAATCTTCATACATTGACTCAATGTCTTGCTCGGACGGTAAGGCCTGTCTGAGGCCGATAACGCCTCAAATACATCCGCCAACGCCATCATCCGCGCCGGAATCGATAACTGATCCCCCGTCAAACCATTCGGATAACCCTTGCCGTCTATCCTCTCATGGTGTCCTCCCGCATACTCAACCACATTCCGCAAATGACGCGGCAACGGAAGCGAAGACAACACGTCTATCGTCACCTTCACATGCTCCTGAATCTTTAAACGCTCCTCGTCCGTCAACGTGCCCTTCGCCACCCGCAAATTATACAAATCTCCCAAATTATAACGATCCTCAGTGTCTCCAATTCCAGGAATCCTAAGCTCATCTTCCTCCGAATCTTCTAACAAACCCTCCCATGCTCCCGCTTCATGACTCTCATGGGCTATTCGCTCCCTCTCGTGATTCGTCACGCCCACCAACTTGTCAAAACGACGCTCCCACTTCTCCCTACCTATCTCCTCCAACCTCAACGCCTTGTCATCGCCCAAAAATTCTCCCCCTATGTTGCACGAACCCACAAACGCAAAATCTTCCCGCAATCGATTCACCTCAGACTCAAACTTCTCACGCTCAACACCCTCATCCCCTCCCTGCGATAACGACTTCCAATACGCTATCTCATAATCCCTGTACAAAACCTCATAACGCATCCGAATCTCATGAATCCGATTGTAAATCGTCTCCAACTTCGTACTCTTGTCCACCACATACTCAGGAGTCGTCACCTTGCCAATATCATGCAACCACGCCGCCACATTCAACTCATACAAATCATCTTCAGTAAGCGTATAATCATGAAAATAACCCACCTGATCCTCATTCACCGCTCTTGCTATCATATCCGTAAGCACAGGAACCCTCTGGCAATGGCCTCCCGTGTACGCAGACTTCTTATCTATCAACGACGCCATCATCTGCAATAACGACTCCCACAACTTCCTCTCACCCTCTATCAACATCTGATTCTCTATCGCTACCGCCGCCTGACTCGCTATCCCCTTCAAAAGTAAACCCTGATCATCCGCTCGAGCCTCTCCCTCAGACTCATCAAAATACACAAACGGTACAGAAACTCCATCCGCATCTCGACGGTTTATCATCTGCAATACACACACAACCCTGTCCCCTCCTCGCGCAACAGGTACCGCTATCATAGAACGTGTCCGATAGCCCATCACCTCATCAAACCTCTTCACCCCCGATACATCAAATCCCTCCTCCGACGCCTCATACACATTCTGCAAATTCACCGTCTTCTTCAAATGCCACGCATGACTCGCAACATTCGCCAAATTCGGATCCGCTCCACCATCCAAATAAAGAGGCAACATGTTCATCGCCTCAGGCGGCTTGTCCCGGAAATTTCCTCCAACCCTAATGTTCAACGGACGATTAATCGCTACAGAAAATAATAAATTCCTATCATCCTCAGATACCGTGTAAATCGTTCCCCCCTCCGCTCCCGTCAAATCTATCGCCACACTCAAAACTTTCGTCAAAAGTGTGCCCAAGTCACGCTCACCCGTAAGAGCAACGCCAAGCTCCATCAATCGACCCACCGCACCTCCCGACAATCCCATCTTCTCGCTCATACCATCCTTCGACATCTCTTGCTCCTTCAATAGATGAGAAATATCTCTCCCGCCCCCAAATCACCCCAGAACCTCATCTCATACCTCCCCCCACCCTCACAATACACCTTGCTCTCCCTTTCATCAAGAATTTTCCTCTCACAAAAAAAAGAGAAGTCGACACCCTCAACAGATGCCAACTTCTCTCTTCCCTAAAACCCACCCCCTCTTGTCTTACTTCTCACCCGCTCCCACCTCGCTTTTTGACAGACCCCTCACCTCAATCCGACGAGACTTGTCCAACTCCTTCTCAAGAAAAGGAAAATGAACCCTCAAAACCCCATCGCGACTTTCCGCACTCACACCCTCTTCGTCCACGCCTTCAGGCAAAGAAAATATACGGTGGTAATCCTCATACTCTCCCTCCTCACCCTCTTTTCCCGCCTCTCTCTCCCACTGACGACGCGCCTTCACATCCAAATAACCCTCCTTCGTCACGTGTACATCAAGACCAGAATCCGTCACCCCCGGAATGTCTATCCACATGTGTACGCCACTCTCCCCCTTCTCCACTCGACGACGACCCAAGCTTCGACCTCCCCCTCCAAAGGACTCTTCCCCGTGCGACTCCAAAAGGGACGGCGACATTAATCCTTGGCATCCCCACAAATTCAATCCCATATGCGTAGATTTCGGGTAAGTTTTTCTATACAATCTCATCATGGTTCTTTCCTTTCTTCTAAGAACATTTAACGAAAATTCTCACATAAAAATGAATAGCATGTGAAAATTTTTTCTACATTTCTTTATTTTGTTCTTTTTTCCTTCTTTTCAAGTGCTCATGAATAGTCTTTTTGTTTTCGGACTCGGATACTCATCCACCGCCATCGCTCTCAACTTCCTCGAAAAAGGGTGGAAGGTCTCAGGTACCGTGCGTTCCGAAGAAAAAATAAGCACCCTCAAAAATTTATACCCAAACCTCAATATCGGACTCTTCCAAAACCAACATTGGATCAAAAATCAACTCCAACTCTCCTCCCATATCCTCGTCTCCATACCCCCACAACATCATGCGGATCCCACCCTCCCCCTCTACGCCCGACACATCATCAATGCCAAACCTTCTTGGATAGGATACCTCTCAAGCACCGTCGTTTATGGCGACCACAAAGGCGCGTGGGTAGACGAACAGACAACACCGTCCCCCTCTGCCGAGCGTGGACAGGCCCGACTTCAAGCAGAACAACAATGGCAACAAATCGCAGAAAATAACCATACCCTCGTCGACATCTTTCGCCTTGCGGGAATCTATGGGCCTCACAGAAATGCTCTTGCCTCTCTCACCGCTCATAAAGCCAAAAAAATTATCAAAAAAAATCAAATCTTTAGCCGAATCCATCGCGACGATATTGTTGCCATCGTCTCTGCTGCCATCCAAAAACCTCAAGGACTCATCTACAACGGAAGCGATAACCTTCCCGCTCCCCCTTGGGAAGTCATCGCCTACGCAGAAACTTGCCTCGGACTCCAGCCCCTCCCCGACATACCCTTCGAAAACGCAAATCTCTCACCCCAAGCCCTCAGCTTCTACCAAGACAACAAACGAGTCCGAAGTGATTTCACTCAAAAAACTCTCAATATCTCCCTTGCATACCCCTCATACAAAGAAGGCCTCGACGCTCTCTTTGCCCAAAAAGCTTTCTGACACAATCTAAGAACAAAGACGATCATTCCCAGAATCAAACGGACTCTCTCCCACCACCCTCGCCGCATACAACTTCCCAAGAATGTCTATTGTCAACGCCCGACCCTCTTCGGACCAATCCCTCTTCATCATCGCCATCACCAACGACTTCCCGACCCTAAATCCATAGTTGCCACTTGTCGCACGACCCACCACCTCACCATCACACAAGACCGCATTCGCTCCTATCGCATCCACCTCACTACCCAAAACTTCAAGAGTCACCAACTTCAAAGGTATACCCTCTCTCTTTTGATCAAGAAGTGCCTCCTTCCCCCTAAAATCTCCATTCTTCTCCATCGCGATAAAACGATCCACTCCCGATTCC
>CAKMZR010000030.1 GCA_929200455.1 uncultured Alphaproteobacteria bacterium
ATCAAGGGCTGTGCACAGTGGTGTCCCGTCCTTACCGCCACTCCCATCAAGTCGTCCAGCATCATACCCACGTCAGACGGGTGAAAACCCTCAAGATTAAAAGACCAAATACCCGCCTTGCCCTCACTCTCCCCGTAAATCCTCACACCCTCCATCCCCCGAAGTCCGGAACCCAACTCCTCACTGCGACGCGTCTCCACCTCACTCAACACATCCCAACCCCAACCCTCCATCCACTCCACCGCACAGGCAAGTGCTATCACCTCCACAATCGCCGGAGTCCCGGCCTCAAAACGGGCCGGCGGTTTCGCATAAGTCGTCCCGGAAAAACGTACACGCTCTATCATGTCTCCCCCCCCAAAAAGAGGCGGCATCGCAGACAAACACTCCTCCTTGCCATACAGTACGCCCACACCCGTCGGACCATAAAGCTTGTGTCCCGTACATACATAAAAATCACAATCCCACGCCTTCACCTGCAACGGCATATGTACCGCTCCCTGAGAACCGTCAATCAAAACCCGAGCCCCCGCATCATGAGCCCTCCTCACAATCTCCTCAACCGGATTCACCGTACCCAAAACATTCGATATATGCGTCATCGACACCAGTCCCACATCACCAGAATCCAAAAGCTCTTCATAGTGATCCCAGTCCAAATCTCCACGCGGAGTCACACGAACCACACGCAAAGGACAACCCCTCTCCTCCTCCAATAACTGCCACGGCACTATGTTCGCGTGATGCTCCATCTCACTTATCAACACCGCCTTACCCCGCTCCATCACATGCCCACCATAACTCCTCGCCACAAGATTAATCGCCGCCGTCGCATTCGCCTGCCACACCACCTCATCAGAAGATCCCGCTCCCAAAAATCTCGCCATCACCTCTCGAGAACGTTCATACCTCGTCGTCAAACGATCACTCAAACCGTAAATACCACGGTGTACATTCGCATAGTGATTCCTCATCAAATCCGACGTACACGCCACCACACACTCAGGCTTTTGTGCCGAAGCCGCACTGTCCATATAAACCAAAGAACACCCCTCTCCCCTCAATAAAGGAAAATCCTCAACTATACGCTCCGATGCATCCCCAGCCCCTCCAGACCACCCTGTCATCACGCTCCATCCTCTCTCCTCAAAGGGATATCTCCGACAAAATCTTGCCCACAAAATCTCGAAAATCTTCACGGACTCCTTCGTGAGTCACACCCTCCAAAACCTCGTTCACGTGTGCCATCAACAAAAGACCACGCGCCTTCACAGGGGACAAACCCCGACTCCGAAGATAATACATCGCCTGCTTATCCAACTCACCCACAACAGCTCCATGGCTACACTTCACATCGTCCGCGTAAATCTCAAGCTCAGGTTTTGCGTGCATCCAAGCCTCATCCGACAACAAGACCGTCCTGTTCGCTTGATAACCATCCGTCTTCTGTGCCACCTTGTCCACCTTAATCTTACCCTGAAATACACCCCGAGACCTCTCTGACAACACACCCCGATACTCTTGGCGCGACACCACCTCGGGAACCTTATGATGCAAAAGAACCGTCTGATCCAAACATTGCTCGCCTCGCGCAATGTATACACCTCCCACATTCACCTCAGAACCCTCTCCCAAAACATAAATATGCAACTCATCCCGGGAAATAAGAGAACCCGTCTGACAAACCACCCTCTCATACTTCGCTCCCTTCTCCACCGTCACCGCACTTGTCGCAAAATGCATATCACCCTCGCCCATCGCCTGATTCTTATAGTGATAACAACAACTGCCCTCGCCCAGTACAACCTCCACCACCGGAACAACCCGCGAAACACCGCCCCCAAAACCTTCCGAAAAATCCTCTATCAAAGTACAACGACTGCCCTCGCCCAACACAAAAAGAACACGACTCGTCACCGTATGCCCTCCAAGTGTCTGCATGTTCAAAACAATGGGCTCTTCCACCACAACCCCCTCGCCCACGTGAATCACCAACACATCGTCCGTGTACATCGTATTAAAAACCGCAAAAGGACAACCCCTCATGTCCAAAACCCGACCAAAATAACTCTTCAAAAGAGATTCCGCTCCCCCGGATCCAGAACCCATCACCTCAACCCCACGCATCACTTGTTCCCCGCCACCCCTCATCACTCCGTTCACCACATCCACACCCGTCCATCCCCCCTCTCGCACCCGCTCATCATAACGACTCACACCCCAACCCTTCTCCCTACCTTCCCCCAGTCCAGACTCAGAATATACAGACTTCACCCAATCCTCTCCCACACCCTTCAACGGCGTGAACTTCCAACTCTCATGCTTCACACCGGGAAACCCTCCCATCCGATCCCAAAGAGACGCTCCCAACACCTTGTGATCACCCCAACCACAAAACAAAACCTCATCCCGAACTCCCTCACCCCTTCCTCCTGCTCTTTCCTTCATCACAGCCCGTAATCCTCATATCCACGCTCCTCCAAACGCTCCGCCAAGCGTTTGTCTCCAGAATCCACTATCTTTCCGCCCACCATCACATGCACATAATCAGGCTCCAAATAACGCAAAAGCCTCTGGTAATGGGTGATCACCAACATCCCTCGCTCCCCGTCCCTCATCCCGTTCACTCCTTCTGCCACCACCTTCAACGCATCTATGTCCAAACCAGAATCCGTCTCGTCCATCACCACCAACTTCGGCTCCAAAAGCATCATCTGCAGAATCTCATGACGCTTCTTCTCCCCCCCGGAAAAACCCTCGTTCACCGTCCTTTTCAACATCTTCTCATCCATGCCCACAAAACCCACCAACCTCTTCACCTCCTTCACAAATGCCAGACGATCCATCACCTCCTTGCCCTCATGCACACGCTTCGCATTCACAATCTCTCGCAAAAATGTCATCATACCCACACCAGGCAATACTGAAGGATACTGAAAAGCCATAAAAATACCCGCCAAAGCCCGAGCCTCCACCTCCATCTCCAACAAATCCTCTCCCTCATACAAAACCTCACTCCCCTCCAAAATCTCATAATCCTCATTCCCCGCCAAAATACCCGCAAGCGTACTCTTACCCGTTCCGTTCGGACCCATAAGCGCATGAACCTCTCCCTTGCCCACCTCCAAAGAAAATCCCTTCAAAATCTCCGTGTCCTCTATACACGCACGCAAATTCTCTATCTTCAGTAACGTCATCTCTTGCTCCCTATCCTACACTGCCTTCTAACGATATCGATACCAACTTCTGAGCCTCCACCGCAAACTCCATCGGCAACGTCTGCAAAACCTCTTTGCAAAAACCATTCACTATCAAAGCCACCGCCTGCTCCTCGTCCAAACCTCGCTGGCGACAATAAAACAAACGCGCCTCGTCCACCTTCGACGTGCTCGCCTCATGCTCCACCTTAGAACTTCCGTTCCCCTGCTCAATATACGGAACCGTATGAGCTCCACAATCATTCCCTATAAGCAAACTGTCACACTGCGTGAAATTTTGTGACTCCCTTGCTGACGACTCAATCTTTACCAAACCACGGTAGGTCTGATCAGAACGACCGCTCGATATGCCCTTTGCCACTATACGCGACTTCGTCCTCTTGCCCCGGTGAATCATCTTCGTTCCCGTATCCGCCTGCTGGCAATTTCCCGTAATCGCCACAGAATAAAACTCTCCCTGCGAATCATCCCCCCATAACACACAACTCGGATACTTCCACGTAATCGCTGAACCCGTCTCCACTTGCGTCCACATAATCCTTGAGCGTGCTCCACGACACATGCCTCGCTTCGTCACAAAATTATAAACACCCCCACGACCCTCTGAATCACCAGGATACCAGTTTTGTACCGTCGAATACTTGATCTCCGCATCGTCAAGAGCTATCAACTCCACCACCGCCGCGTGAAGTTGATGCTCATCGCGCATCGGAGCCGTACAACCCTCCAGATAACTCACATACGAACCCTCGTCCGCCACGATCAACGTCCGCTCAAACTGTCCCGTGTTGGCCGCATTAATCCGAAAGTATGTCGAAAGCTCCATCGGACATCTCACGCCCTTCGGAATGTAGACAAAAGAACCGTCCGAAAATACCGCACTGTTCAACGCCGCAAAAAAATTATCCGGCGGCGGTACCACCGTTCCCAAATACTTCCTCACAAGATCCGGATAATCCTTCACCGCCTCAGAAAAAGAACAGAATATTACACCCTCTTTTGCCAACACATCCTTATAGGTCGTCGCCACAGACACACTGTCCAATACCGCATCCACCGCCACAGGCGATGCCACAGGCATATTGCCCCCCTCTCCCCCTTCTCCTTCACCCCTCCCTCTCACCCCCGCCAAAAATTCTTGCTCCTTCAAGGGAATACCCAGCTTCTCATAAATCCTCAGAATCTCAGGATCCACCTCGTCCAGAGACTTCGGACCCTCCTTCTTCTTCGGAGCCGCAAAATAACATAACGATTGATAGTCTATCGGCTCTATCGACAACTTCTGCCAGTTCGGCATCGTCATCTTTTGCCAGTGGCGAAACGCCTTCAGTCGCCACTCCAACAACCAAGCAGGCTCATCCTTCTTTTCCGATATGAATCGGATCACGTCCTCGTTCAAACCAAGCGGGGCAAACTCCGTCTCGATCTCGTAACTCTCACCGTGGGCATAGCCCTTCTCGTTCAGTTCCGATACTTGCTCTAAGGTCTCTTCTGTTGCCGGCATTTCTTCCCTCTATCCGTTCCTAACTCATCATTCCTGCTCACCATTCCCTCATTTTCCACCCCACCCCCGTTTTTTAGAATGATTCTAAATAACCACACCCAACACAAAAAAGTCAAGCCCTTTTCATCACCGCTCACACATCACAATACGCTCAATACCCGCAAAATCTCTACGACTCCCCAACCACCGCCAACCCCAAAACTCCGCCCTCTCACGTACATCATCAACTTGTCCCATCCCTATCTCCATAAACAAACGCTCACAACCCAAAACCCTCTTTTCCCTACGCACAATCTCCTCTATTTTCTCCAAACCATCCTCGCCACCGTCCCACGCAAGACGAGGCTCAAATTCACGCACGCCCTCGGACAAAAACTCCCGATCCTCCCTCTTCACATAAGGCGGATTCGATACCGTCAATAATTCTCCCTCGCCCCTACATGCCACCCCCTCATCCCAAGAACCCACCATCCACATCACATCACCCACATCATGGTGCAAACCGTTACGCCTCGCCACCGACAAAGCCTTCTCGCTCCTGTCAATGCCCAAACCCCTCACACACCTTCCCTCCAAAGACCAAGCCTTCAAAATACTTATCAACAAACAACCACTCCCCGTCCCCAAATCCAAAATATAAGACGGAGCAGCCCTGCTCCCATACCACTCCAAAACCCAATCCACCAAAACCTCACTCTCAGGACGAGGCTGCAACGTGTCACGCGTCACCTCAAAATCTCGACCGTAAAATTCCTTCCTCCCCACAATCAAAGACAAAGGCTCTCCCAAGCGACGACGCTCCACCAAACCAAAAAAAGAATCACTCAAACCCTCGGACAACTCTTCATCTCCATGAGCATACTGATACGCCCTCTCATAACCCCACACAGACTCCAACACATAACGTACCTCTCCAAGAGGATTCTCACAGACACCCCGCAGTCTCTCCCCCCCCCTTGCAAGCATATCCACCATTTTCATCCCTCACATCCTCTCATAACCCTCCCCCTCCTTCTCCCATACCCCAATTCTTCAACATCTCCTGACGCTCCTTCAACAACAACGGCTCTATCAACTCATCCAAGGTCTCCCCCGCCAACACACTCTCCAACTTATAAAGCGTCAACGGCAAACGGTGATCCGTCACACGACCTTGCGGAAAATTATACGTCCGAATCCTCTCAGAACGATCTCCACTCCCTATCTGTCCCCGACGATCATTCGCCCGCAACGCATCCTTCTCCTGACGCTCACGATCATACAACCGCGACCTCAAGACCTCCATCGCCTGAAGGCGATTCCTATGCTGCGACTTGTGATCCTGACATTGCGAAACCAACCCGCTCGGAATATGCGTAATCCTTACCGCACTGTCCGTCTTGTTCACGTGCTGTCCTCCCGCTCCTTGAGCCCGGTAGGTGTCTATACGCAAATCTCCAGAATCAATCTCCACGTCCACATCTTCCGCTTGCGGCAATATCGCCACCGTCACCGTCGAGGTATGTATACGACCCCCGCTCTCCGTCACAGGAACCCTCTGCACCCTATGCACACCCCCCTCTCGACGCAAACGACCGTAAACCCCCTCTCCCTTCACCCACATCACCACCTGCGAACTCCCTCCAAGGGCATTCTCATCACACGAAACCATCTCCGTCTTCCAACCCAACCTCTCTGCATACCTCATGTACATCCTCAGCAAATCCATCACAAAAAGACCCGCCTCATCTCCTCCCGTCCCCGCCCGAATCTCCAACATACCCCCCCCGTCATCCGCATCGTCATGAGGCAACAACAACCACTTCATCTCCTCCTCCAAAGACAAAAGATCCGCCTTCAGAACCTCTCGCTCCTCCCCCATCAACCGCTCCATCTCCTCCCCCTCGTCATCACCCATGTCTTCGAGCAAACGCAACTCCTCCTCCACCCTACCGTAGCGCTCCACGTGATCCATCAACGGCGTCAGCTTCGCCAAACTCCGATTCTTATCCACACGATCCTGCAAAAGAATATCCTCAGCCCCCAACGCCTCCACCAACGCATCATAACGCCTCCGAATATCTTCAAAAATAGGAACCCAATCCGTCATCCCTCACCTCCCAACCATAAACGCCAATCCTCATAACCCCTACGAACCTGCGTACCCTCATCCATGTCCCGCACCAAAACCTCTCCACGCTCCCACTCATCACTTCCCACAATCACCACATACCGCAATCCCAAACGTGACGCCGTCTTCAAACCCTTCTTCAAAGTCACCCTCCCTATATTCACACCCCTCCAACCCTCTCCACGCCACTTCTCACTCCACAACCTCACAACCCTTTCCGCATCCTCTCCCAAAGACAAAACACCCCAGTCCTCTCGTTCCTCCTCCTCCCCCATCTCCTCTTCACACAAAGTCAACAAACGCTCACAACCTCCAGCCCATCCCACACCCGCAAGAGAAACGCCCCCCAAAAGAGACGTCAAACCGTCATAACATCCACCAGCCAAAACCGCTCCCTGATTGCCCCAGTCCTCCACCACAAACTCAAATATCGTATGACAGTAATAATCAAGTCCCCGCACCAACTTCCCATTCTCACTGTACGGTATCCCCAAAAGCGTCAAGTGCTCCCGCACCTCATCATAATGACGCTTGCTCTCATCACACCAACTCTCCTCCACCCCAGGAGCATCCACCAACAATTCCTTGTCTCCCTCATCCTTCGAATCCAATATGCGAAGCGGATTGCTCTCCAAACGACGCCGCGAATCTTCCGACAAACCCTCCCGTCGCGGTGACAACCAATCATACAGTCTCTCACGATAAACCCTCCGCGATTCCTTACTCCCCAGAGAATTCAACTCCAAACGCACCCGCCTTTCCACACCCAACGCCTTCAAAACCTCATAACCCACCGTTATCGCCTCACTGTCTCCTTGACTCCCCCCCACTCCCAACGCCTCTATCCCTATCTGATGAAATTGACGGTAACGACCCTTCTGAGGACGCTCATAGCGAAACATCGCTCCCCCATAAAAAACCCTCACAGGCAATCGCTGATGCCAACCATGCGTAAGGGCAGCCCGCGCGATACCCGCCGTCATCTCAGGACGAAGGGCCACCTCCAAACCACTCTTATCCTCAAAATTGTACATCTCTTTCCCCACCACATCCGTACTCTCCCCCAAACTCCGACCAAAAACCCTCACATCCTCCAATAAAGGCGTCTCCATCATCCGATAACCGTAACGACTCGAAACCTCACAACCCACCCTCTTCACACGATCAAGACCATAGGCATCTTTGGGCAAAATATCCCTCATACCCCTCAGCGGCTTATACAGTTCCTTCACGCCCTCTTCTCCCCCTCTCCATCCTCAGACAACTTCTCCTCTATCAAACGAACCAAATGATCCACAACCTCCTCATTGTCGCTTTGCAAACGGTGCGACGCCACCCCTTGAATGTACATCTGATGTACACCCTTGCCGCCTCCCGTAATCCCCAAATCCGTCAGACGTGCCTCCCCAGGACCATTCACCACACACCCCACAACCGACACCGTAAGCGGCTTCGTAATATGATCAAGACGCTCTTCCAACAAACGCACCGTCTCCAAGACATCAAACTGTTGACGGGCACAAGATGGACACGCCACCACACGCACACCCCGCATCCGCAAACCCAATCCCTTCAAAATCTCAAAGCCCACCTTCACCTCGTCCTCAGGAGCAGACGCCAAGGATACCCTTATCGTATCCCCTATACCCTCCTCCAACAATCCTCCTATCAACATCGAAGAACGTATGCTGCCCGCCAAAAATCCTCCCGCTTCCGTCAAGCCCACATGCAAAGGATAGTCACATGCTCCCGCCAATAAACGGTAAGACGCACGACACAACTGCACGTCCGATGCCTTAATGCTTATCTTTACATCCTCAAAATTATGCGACTCCAATATCCTTATGTGACGAAGTGCACTCTCAAGCAAAGCCTCAGGACAAGGTTCCCGGTACTTTTCCAACAAATCACGCTCCAAAGAACCCGCGTTCACCCCTATCCTTATGCTGCAACCGTTCGCCCTTGCCGCACGCACAACCTCACCCACCCTCTCGTCACTCCCTATGTTCCCAGGATTAATCCGCAAACACGCCGCCCCCGCATCTGCCGCCTCCAAACCTCGACGGTAATGAAAATGAATGTCCGCCACTATCGGTACCTCCACCTCTCGCACAATCTCCTTCAACGCCAGACTCGACGCCTCATCAGGACACGAAACCCTCATAATGTCCGCTCCCCGCTCCACACAACGCTCTATCTGTGACACCGTCGCCCCCACATCATGCGTCAAAGTGTTCGTCATGCTCTGCACACTCACGCGTGCTCCCCCTCCCACAACCACATCACCCACCTTCACTTCCCGCGAAATACGACGATCAATCCGACGGTAACCTCGTAATGCCTGAAGACCCTCATCATCCGTAGACGCCTTCCCTGCCAATCCCATCTCTCCTCCTTCCATCATACTTCAACCCCACCACTCATAACGACCGCTCACCACCCCGTAACCATCCAAGACCAAACTCTTGCCCTCTTCTCCCCCAAAAAAAATATCCATCCTCATGCCGTCCACCTCAAAATAAACATCTCCCCAACCCCCGGAACCCTTAAGCGACAACACATAATTACGACCCTCAGGCAATCCTATACGACCACCCGCTGCCAAACGCTCTTGCCAACGCACTTTGCGCGAATCCTTTTCAAAAACCTCAATCTCAACCCCTTCCTTCGCCACCAAAATAAGACGAGAACCCTCTTCGCCACGCATCACCTCCTGTGATCCCTCTGATCCCTCTTCGCCTCCTTCATCCTCACCCCCAGCATTTCCCTCTTCCTCAGTATTTTCCTCGCCCTCTCCCTCTTCCAATCCTTTCGCCGCCGTCTTTGTCCATGCACGCTCCTCCCCACCGCCACGCCACCCGCTCTCATTCAACCCCCCTTCCAAAACTTCTCCCGACGCCACTTCTTCTTCCCCCAATCCCTCCACACCCCCTCCTCCAGACATCCAAAACCACACCATAAGAATCAATACCCCGCATATTCCCCCCACCGTCCAAGCTCTCGGAGCTATGAACACGCGAGGATGTGGACGAACCGCTATCTCCGGCTCCTCCTCTTCATCCTCGTCCTCTCCCATCTCTTTTTCAAAACGACACGCATAAACATTCCCGTCACAACCCAAGTACACCGCATAAGAACGCACAAATCCCTTCGCAAAATTCATCGGCGGCAACTTCTCTTTGTCTTCCTCCTCTATTCCCTCTATCACCCGCTCACGGAGACGCAACGCCAACGCCACATCCTCCCTGCTCAATCCCCTCGCTTCACGAAGACGACGCAATTCATTACCCACACTTTCAAGAGAACCAAAACCCTCCTTCCCCACATCTTCCTCTTCCGCCCTTACCCCTTCCACATCTTCCTCTGTCATCTCCGCCTCCTCACTCTCCCTCGTCCAAGCCAAATGCCGTATGCAAAGAACGCATCGCCAACTCTCCGTAATCCTCTCCTATCAACACACTCACCTTAATCTCAGATGTCGAAATCACCAAAATATTTATACCCTTCTCCGCCAAAACCTCAAACATCCTCTGTGCCACCCCTGCGTGCGACCTCATGCCCAAACCCACCAAACTTATCTTCACCACCCCCTTGTCTATAGACAACTCCTCATACGGAAACTTCTCTCGATCCCGAATCAACATCTTCTCCACCTCGTCCACATCCTCGCTTTGAACAGAAAATGTCATGTTCGTCTTCCCGTCTTGCTTCGAGACACTCTGCACGATCATGTCCACGTCTATCATCCGATCCGCCAACGGCCTGAAAACCTCAGACGCAACACCCGGAACATCCTTCACGCCCGCTAGCGTCACCCGACATTCCTTTGTGCTCATCGCAAGACCCGTCACTACCTGCTTCTCCATCCTCGCTCCTCCTTCTCCCTCCCCTACCAAACTCGTCCCCCCACACTCTTCAAAACTTGACAATACCCTCACCTTCACACCATAACGCATCGCCATCTCAACAGACCGCACCTGCAACACCTTCGCTCCCGATGACGCCAACTCCAAACTCTCCTCATACCCTATCTCTCCTATCACCCGAGCCTTCGGAACTATACGAGGATCTGCCGTGTAAAAACCCTTCACATCCGTATAAATATCACAACGACCAGCCCCCAAGGCCACCGACAAGGCCACCGCCGTAATGTCTGAACCCCCGCGACCCAAAGTCGTCACACGACCCCGATCACTCACACCCTGAAAACCCGCACATACCGCCACCATTCCCTCCTCAGAAAAACGACGCTCTATCCCTTCCGTCCCTATCTTCTCTATACACGCACGACCATGACGTCCATCCGTATCCAACGGAATCTGCCAACCCAACCACGAACGCGCAGGGATACCCCGATCACTCAACATCATCGCCAATAACGACGCCGTCACCTGCTCTCCCGTACTCAACAACGTATCATACTCTCGACCGTCCATCACACGAACCGCACCTTCTGCCAAACCCACCAAACGATCCGTCTCACCCGCCATCGCAGACACAACCACAGCCACATCATAACCCGCTTCCAACTCTCGCCGCACACGCACAACCAAACCCTCAAGACGCGTCGTGTCCGCAACAGACGTCCCTCCAAACTTCATCACAAGCCTCGGCTTCTTCTCCCCTCGCATCCCGTCCTTCTCCTAAATCTTCCTTAAAACACCACACCCACACCAAACCAAATAAAAATATCACACCCCCCACTCAATAAAGAGTATAGTAGCAGAGCCTCTTACGCAACACTCCTCTCAATCCCTTCTTCATCATGAACCCAAAAGCTCCCTACAATTTTGCCCAACTCGCTCCACAGTGGTGGGACCCCAAAGGACCCATGCGTGTACTCCACGACCTCAACCCCCTACGCATCTCCTGGATCAATCTCAACCTGCAAAAAACCAACCCCTCCCAATCCCTAAAAAACCTCTCCCTGCTCGACATCGGGTGCGGCGGCGGAATTCTCGCTGAACCCCTCGCAAGGCTTGGTGCCCAAGTCACAGGAATCGACCCAGAAAAAAACCTCATTCAGATCGCAAAAAATCACGCAAAAAATCAAAAATTACCCCTCTCTTACCTCACGCATACCGCAGAATCTTACGCCAAAAAATCCTCCCAGTCCTTCGACATCATCACCTGCATGGAAGTCATCGAACACCACCCCCTGCCCGCACAACTCATCCAATCATGCCATAAACTCCTCAAACCAGGCGGACTCCTCCTCCTCTCCACCCTAAACCGTACCCCAAAAGCCAAAATTCTTGCCGTCAAAGTCGCAGAAAATATACTCAACATCATTCCCAAACATACCCACAACAGCGAACTCTTCCTCAAACCCCATGAACTCTCCCACATCCTAAGAAAAAACGGACTCTCTCCCCTTGCAGCTTCGGGAGTCACCTACAGCCTCAAAGACCTCTCTTGGAAACTCAACCCCCACAACCTCTCCATCAACTACTTCCTCGCCGCTTTTCGGCCACATACGCTCCCAAACGCCAATAAGTAGATACATCCACCTCCTCTGCACGCATTCCCCCCTCAAGACCAAAAGATCCCAAAACCTCCTCGTCCACTTCACCCAACCGACCCCAAGAACGATTCAATGTCTTGCGGCGACCTTCAAATCCCAAAGACAAAAGCTCTTCCACACAAGCCCAAACCTCAGACACACGATCCGCATGCTGCTTCACAAATCCATGCGGGCGAATCCGCACCATCATCCCATCCACCTTCGGCGGAGGAAAAAACAATGTCGACTCCACCCGCATCAAATTTTCCACCTCACACAGTCCTTGAACCCACACACTCATACGACCATAACTCTTCGTGCGAGGCAGGGCACACAAACGCTCTCCCACCTCCCACTGCACCATCACCACCCACTCCTCCCACTCTCCCGCTTCTCGTAAAAGCTTTTGGAGCAAGGGCGTCCCCACCCCAAACGGCAAATTCGACTGCAAATAACGGGGCTCCTTCACCAAACCCTTCAGATCACATAACAACGCATCCCCTTCTATCACCCGAAGACGGGGAGAGGCATAACGCTCCAGAGAAGACAACATCTCCACACAACGCCTGTCCTTTTCCACCGCCACTATGTCCACATCATGGTGCGACAAAAGAGATCGCGTCAATCCTCCAGGACCCGGACCCACCTCCAAAAGTCCCCCCTCCCGCAACGGCGGCAGAAAATCTACAAGAACATCACACACATCCCGACTCATAAGAAAATTTTGTCCCCACTCACGACGAGCCTTGTGCCGGCCCTCCCGCAAAACTTCCTCTATGCCCGGCAAAACATCCCACGGACTCTCTCCTCTCAACCTCCTTTCCCCCACTTCAAGCCCTCTCCAAGGGCATACATCCAAGAACCCGTGTCCAAACCCTCCTTGCCCGCCATACCTCGCGCCACTCCGTGGGCCGGCGAGACTCGCTTCACATCAAGACCCAACGTCATGTTCACCGTACGCGAAAAATATAAACTCTTCACAGGAATCAATGCTTGATCATGCGTCATACACAACGCCACATCATACAACTTGCGATTCCACTCCGTAAACATCGTGTCCGCACCATAGGGACCCTCACAATCATATCCCTCGTCACGCAAGGCACAAACCGCAGGCCTTATCACCTCCTCCTCCTCAAAACCAAAAAGACCTCCCTCTCCCGCATGAGGATTCACCCCAGAAAACCACATCCTCACCCTACCCCCACAATCACCCAACAACGAAGAAGCCACCGTCCTTGCCACCCTCTTTATCCTCTCTCCCTCCAAAAGACTCAACGCCTCGCGTAACGACACATGAAGCGTCACCGGAACCACCCTCAACACCCCAGAATCTCCACGCCCCTTCAACATCATCACCGCTTCTCCCTCTTCTCGACCCTCAAGAAAACTCAAAAACTCCGTGTG
>CAKMZR010000031.1:0-11766 GCA_929200455.1 uncultured Alphaproteobacteria bacterium
CATCTATACCCTCGTAATAATCCGAACTCCGAGAAAATAATCGCGGAATCAAACGTTCACACTCCTTCGTCTCCATCTCCACCTTCACAACAGAAACATCCTCAGAATAAACAAAACCTCCCCTAAACCACAAAAACAACACCACAAAAACAATACACCCATAATAACCCAACCTCATAACCTCATATCCTCCTCTCCCAACTCATCCAAACTGACATCCGCAGTCCAGATCACCAAACCCCTCACCCTCTTACCCCCCCATAAACGTCCCACCAACTCCCCGTAAACCTTCATCTGATTCCGATACACATCCGACAATCCACCACGCTTAGGCTTCCTTCCCGACTTGTAGTCTATCAAAATAATCTCCTCTTCCCGCACCACCATTCTGTCTATCCTTCCCTGAACCTGTACTTTCTTACCCTCCACCTCCACTATCCCCCCTATCGGAACTTCCTCATAACCCCCCTCAAATAATCCCATCAGCTTCTCATCACTCATCACGCCCAAAACTTCACGCAACATCTCTTCCCTCTCTTCCTCCGCAAAAAACGTGCCTTCCCGCGACAAAAGATTACGACCCCGGGACTCCCGAGACTCAAAAGATACACCAGGCAAAACCTCCAGTAACCGATGAATCATAATACCACGACGCATAATCCCCTTGTCCGTATCCAATAAACTTCCTCCCCCACTCTCCCCAACATCCTCCCAAACTTCCTCCACCAAACGCGACGCTCGCCTCATCTCCAACACATCAGAAAACTCACTCTTCGCCGACTTCCTGTACCACACGTCCTCTTCCAAATCTCTCTCCTCTTCCCCTGCCCCCTCCTCTTTCTTCTCCCCTCCCTCACCCCACTCCGGAAACTCTCCCACACACCAAAAACACTCCTCCTCCCAACCCTCCTCCTCTCCACCATCCCACAAACTCCCACAAAGAACCTTCTCCTCCGCTCCCTCCATCCCCTCAATGCCCCTCCTCAACTTATAGTACCAACTCCCTTGCGAAGGCTTCCGCTTCTCATAGGCTCCTCCCACCACCAAACCGTCACGCGCCCTCGTAAGGGCCACATACAACAAACGCTCATTCTCCGCCTCCTCTCCTCGATCATGACGACTCCTCAAAGCCTCCAAAGACGGCAATCCCAACCACTTCAAACCACGCTTTTCTCCATACCAGAGCTTGGGCATACCCTTCTCTTCTCCCTCCCATAAGGAAAAACTTTGACCCCCGTCAGGACGAGCCCCCACATCCAACGTATCACCAAGAATCACAAGCGGGGCCTCCAAACCCTTAGAACCGTGAATCGTCATCAAACGTACCGCCCCCTCCACATCTCCCCCCTTCTTCATAAGCTGCTCGTCCTCCCTTATCTCCTCCAAAACATCTCGAAGACTCATCCGACCCTCTTCCTCACGCTTACGCATACTGCTCTTCAACATCTCCAAAGCCTCTCGAGCCTCCACACCCAGTCGTCCCACCATCGCCTGATAACCCGTAACCCCCCTCTCCAGCCCAAAAGGACAAGGACTGTACATCAACCTGTTCAAAAGACTGTACGGACTCTCCCTCTCTACATAACCCCGCAAACCCCGCAACCAGTCATACAAACATCTCTCATCTCTCTTTCCCTCCTCAGCCCTCTCACGCAAAACCCTCCACAGACTCTTCTTCCCTCGCCCATAACCCACCTCCAAAAGATCATCATCACTCCAGCCCACAAACGGCGACTTCATCACACACGCCAACCGGTAATCATCCTCCGACGACAACAACACCTGCAACACATTCACCACGTCAACCACCGCCAACACCTCCGATAACTTCTCGTCAGAACGCGTCGTCACAGACCATCCCCGCCTCTGCAATTCCCTCATCACCGCCTTCATCTTCTTACGCTTCCGAAACAAAAACAAAACATCATCCGCACGCAATGGCTTGCCCGTCGAAGGCACAATCCAGCGTCCCTGCAATCCCTCCAAGCCCTCCACAAGAGACTTCGCCAAAATATCCTCTCCCCTCTTCGCTTCTTCATCCTCTCCCACACCCTGACATAAAGGCAACACCATCACAAAACCCTTCGCTCCCTCCGCCTCCCCACGAAAAGACTCATGCCTCAAAGAACCACCTCCAGAAACACCCATAGCACGCAAACCCTCCGCACCAAAAACCCTGTCCACATAACCCAAAATCTCTCCACCAGAACGAAACGATATCTTCAATTCCACATCATCTATCTCTTTCCCCACACCCTGTGCCAAAGTCTGAAGACGCTCCTTGCTCTCGTGCATCGCCTCAGGTTCTGTTCCTCGAAAACGAAAAATCGACTGCTTCTCGTCTCCCACCACAAAAACCGTGCGATCCCCCAATTCCTCATCCGCCTCCACCCCTTTTCCCGCATAAAACTCATGCACCAACGACTCCAATATCTCCCACTGTATCCTGTCCGTGTCCTGTGCCTCATCCACCAAAACATGGCGAATACCACCGTCCAGCTTAAAATGGACCCAACCCGCCTGCCCACCTCCTGCCACCCCAAGCAACCCACGCACACGCACAATCAAATCATCATAGTCCAGCAATCCCCGATTCCGCTTATAGCGATCATAACCGTCCAACACCACTTTTGCCAACAACAACAAAGACTCCGTTGCCGTTCCCCAATCATAACGCCAACGCAACCTCTCAGGACCCTCCTTAAAATACGCCTCAATCACACCTTTCTCACCTGCATCAAGACACTTATCCACCGCCTTCTCCACATGCGAATTCCACTCATTCTTCTGCGTAAAAAAAGTACTCCACACACCCTTACGTCCCTCAAGTCGCTCGTCTTCCTCAAGCAAAAACCAAGCGTCCAAACCCTCCCTTACCCTTTCTGCCGCCTTACCCCCCCGTACACCCTCTCTCAGCTTCCGAAAAACCCTCTCAAGACCCTCATCCATCAACAACTCTATCTGCTTCCTCTGCACACCCTCCCAATCCCTCGGAACATCCAATTCTTGCCACATACTCGCAACATATATATTCAAATTCACACCATACAACCACCAATCCATTCCCAAAACCCTCTCAAACTTCCTCCTATCCTTGTAAATCTTCTCCAAAATCCCAAAAAATTCATTCTCACCCATACGCAAAGACAAAAGCTTTATCGCTGCCTCACTCTTCTCATCCAAACGCAACGCCAACTCTTCTGCCAAAAATGACAGCATATTCACCCTCTCCCCTTCCAGCAAACCAAACCCAGGAGAAACACCCGCCTCCAAAGGAAATCGACCCAAAATCGAATGACAAAAACCATGAAATGTATGAATTTGAAGACCTCCAGGTGAATCCAATACCTGCAAAAATAAACAACGAGCCTTCTCTATGTCCTCGTCCAAAACCCGATCTTGAAACTTCAATAACTCAAAGCGAAGCTCCTCATCGTCCATCATCGACCAATCACCCAAAACCTTACGCACCCGCTCCACCATCTCCACAGAACCCGCCTTCGTATAGGTAATGCACAAAATACGGTGGGCCTCCTCGCCCCTCAACAACAACCGCAAAACCCTGTTCACAAGAACCGTCGTTTTGCCACTCCCCGCATTCGCCGTCGTCCACACATGATTCCGTGGAGATGAAGCCTCTCGCTGCTTCTTCCTCGCTTTACCTCCCAGAATAGAAGAACCCTCAGTCACCATAACCCCACTCATCAAAACGTGTCAGAGCACGATAGTCAGATTCACCATACACGCCCTTACCCCAACTCATCTTCACCTCCTTCACCCCGCGCACATAAGGTATCACTTCATCCACAACCATAGACTCCGCCTCCTCAAGCCAATCTTCCCCCTGTTCCCGCCAGTTCACACTCACCCTCTTCTCCTCCTTCTTCGTACCCAAACGGTACAAAGATGACTCCACTTCGTTCACATCCACACCCTCTCCAAGACTCTCATAACCCCCCTTCTTCGCCAATAAACTCAGCAAAACCAACTGCGAAGCCTCCATAGACTCAACCGCCTTCTTGCTCGCAAGCGTACCCGTCTTCAAATCCACAATCCGCAATCCTCCCTCCTTCATCACGTCCAAACGATCCGCCTTCCCATGCAAAATCACGCCCTCGCGCAACACCACCTCCCCCTTCTCCTCACACAACACACGCTCCGTCTCCTCTCTCACCCTCAACAACTCCATTCCATACACCCCTGCTATCTCTTGCCACTTCTCTCCCCAAAGCTGTTTCAACATCTTCGGAATCTCTGTTTCCAATATAAACTTCTCCTCCAAAACCTCAGAAAAATTCTTCCGCAATCCCTCCACGCCCTCATGCGGATGAAGCTCACTGTAACGTGCCATGTCCTCCATCAATCCATGCAGCAAAATCCCTCGCTCACGGTAAAAATTCTTACCCACGTCTCCTGACGGTGCCTTCAATCTCAAAACCTTCTCCACATAATACACATACGGATTGTTCCTCAGCCTATCAAATCCCGTCACACTCACCTTCAACGGAAACATATCCGCTCCCAGTTTTACGCACGGGGGGCCATAACGCTCTGACGGAGCACCCCTCATCAAATTCTCAACCGCCGCCAAACCGCGTCCCCCCAAACCCTCATCAAAACACAAACCTCGACCCTTCATCACCACACGCAACCGTGCAATCCAACGCGACTCCAGTGCCGGCTCATCTCCCTTCATCTTGCTTCTCGTCAAAATCACCTCTGCCGCTCCACACGAACGCACAAAATCATGGGCCTGCATCCCCACCCTCCTCTCGTGCGACATCAAACCCAACTTCTTCCTCATCGGACGCGACATCCATGGACTGCTCCCCACATCTCCAGGCCATACACCCTCGTTCAACCCCCCCAAGACCACACAGCCAAAACTTTGTAGACGCAACTCCATCGGCTCAAGCACCATAAGACGCGGCTGATTCGTTCCCAAAGGATGAAACCGTCCCTCTCGCAAAAAATCCCTCACAATCATCCCCAAATAAATCACGTCCTCAGAAAAATCCCAATCAGAACCATACATCCTTATACGCTGCAAAATCTCCGCCAAAACCACACCCTCCTCGCTCTTCCACAACTTACCCCTCACACCGTCCGAACCCCCGCTCACATACTCGCAAAAACCGATAAAACGCTCCACATAACCCTCAAGAGTCTCCCTCTTCCTCCCAAAACGACGTGCCATCTCTTTGCGAAATTCTCGCACACACTCCCGTGCCTCACTCCAGCCCAACTTCTCCCTCGAACCACCCCTACCCCAACGCTTCAACTGAGACTCCAAACCCTCCAAAGTCAGTGCCTTCTCATCACTCTCCCTTCTCCACCTCTGCAAGACCTCCAAAATACCCAAAACCTCAGACCTCTCCCTCCCCATCAAACAAAGAGGATGAGAAAGCAAACCCTCCCACTTCCCAGGATCACCCCCCTCTATCAATACACCCAAAAGCAAGCCCACCAACACACCGTCTCCCTCATCCAATGCCACTCGACCCGACGAATCATCCACCTCCACGTCCCAACGCCGCAACTCACTTATCACTCCCCTCCTCAATCCCTCGTCAGGACACACAAAAGCACACGTCTTGCCCTCCCTCTCCAAAACCTCCCTCAAAACACCCGCCGCATACAGAATCTCCTCCTCCTCATTTTCACCCTCGTAAAACCCCAGCCCCTTCAATGCACCAGAAAATCCCAACTCCCCCTTATCCCTCCACATACCCCCAGACTTCGACGGCATCATCACACGAGAAAACAAAATCTCCCTCTCACCCTCCTCACCAGAACCCCCTCCCCACTCCTTCACCTCTCCCCGCGACACCCCCAAAACTTTGAGAACCTCAAAAAGCCCGTGCTGAGGATGGGCCATGTCCTCGCCCACCGCCTCCCATGACTCCTCGTCCATCACCTTGTCCACCCCCGGCAATACCACCTTGCCCCTCGGCAACCTCGAAACCACCTTCATCAAAGACGCCGTCGCAGGAACAGAACCCGTCGAACCCACTATCAATACCGGAAAATCTACCGCTTCACGCTCCCAATAAGCAGACAACCTCCGCAAATTGCTCATCCTTATCGCCATGCCGTTCATCTGACCTCGCTCTGCACATACCCGAGGCCAATGATCCTTCAATATCAACAAAAAATCTCGCGTAAGCTTCCAGTGATCCGCCAAATCCTCAGGAACCAGACCGTCTATCTCCTCAACCCCTATCTCCTGTATGTCCAACTCATCCATCAAAACACCCAAACTTCGCGACAAACCCAACGCTTGATGCATAGAATAACCACGACGCTCTCCCCTCATAAATTCTCCCTCCTGTACCTCCAACCACTTCCACACAAAACGAAACAAAATAAGCTCGCGTTCTATGACGTCAAAACCCGTAGGGAAAATCTCTTCGCCCCCTCGCTCCCCCATATCCCCCTCGCTCTCCGATAAATCAACATCGCCCAATGCCTCAATGTGGGGAAAAATCAACGCTCCTCCCACGCTAAACTCTCCCAACAAACGACGACGCAACGCACGAACAGAACGACGATTCGGCAAAAAAATCCTCACATCCCCCAGACTCATCGGATCTCCCCTCTCCTTCACCCAAAAACGAAGCCAGTCCATAAGGACTCCCAACACATCTCGACCCCAAGATACATTCACCACCCTCGAACCCAATCCCACCTCCTCCCTCTCAAAAATGTTTTTTGTCACCGAAGCAAACCCTCCTCCTCCCTAAAACCTCCCTTCCTCCACACCTCAATCCTGCGACCCTCCTCCTCATCCCCACGCCACAATACACGCCAATAAGACAACAAATCCTTGCCCACGCCCAAAACTTGAGGCCACTCCACCATCGTCATTCCCTCTCGCATCGCCTCTTCCCAGCCCAAATCATAAAGAGAATCTCCTTCTGCCATCCGGTACAAATCATAATGATAAATCTTCACCCCACCCCCATCATAACTCTGCATCAAACCAAAAGTCGGACTCGGAACCACCGTAGACTCTCCCACCAAACCCCTAATAAAACCACGCGCAAAACACGTCTTGCCCACCCCCAAATCTCCCTCCAATAACCACACATCTCCCCGCACACTCCAACCCCCCATCTCAGAACCCAATACCATCGTCTCCTCCTCATCCCCGCAAAAACAGAAAAAAACACAACGTTCTTCTCCCACCGCCCGCTCTTCTCCCATCTCTCCTTCCACCCTCAAGCTATGCCCGATGATAACACCTCCCCCTTCTTCTCCCCACCATCCACATCATCCCCTTGCAACTCTCCCCTGCCCTTCTCAAAAATATCTCCCAAACGCAACAAACTCGGCGTCATAAATAATGTCAACAAGGTCGCAAACGCAAGACCACACACAATCGCATTCGCAAGTTGACGCCAAAACTCAGACGAAGGTGCTCCTATCTCCACATGCTGGCTGAAAAAATCTACATTAAATTGTAACGCCATCGGCAATAAGCCCAATACCGTCGTCACCGTCGTCAACAATACAGGACGCAACCTCTGTGCCCCCGTATACAAAATCGCCAGCTCCACATCCTCCACCTCCTTGCGAATGTGATTGTACGTGTCTATCAACACGATGTTGTTGTTCACCACGATACCCGCTAGCGATATCACCCCTATCCCACTCATAATAATACCAAACGGTTGTCCCAATAACAAAAGTCCTATAACCACACCCGTCGTCGACATCACAACCGCACTCAGAATAATTACCGTCTTATAAAAACTATTAAACTGGGTCACCAAAACCACACATATCAAAAATAACGCCACCGCAAACGCCTTCATCAAAAATGCGGACGCCTCGTCCTGATCCTGATTCTGTCCCAAATAAAAAATTCCTACGCCTTGGGGAAGTTCAAACTCATCTATCTCCGCCTTCAATTCCTTCGTCACCGCGTCCACATTGTAACCCTCCAAAACCTCCGCTTGTACCGTCAAAACTCGCTCGCCGTCCACACGCCTTATCGTTCCCGTCGGACGCTTCACCTCGCGCGTCACAAAATGAGATATCGGCACCGTCTCTCCTGAAGCCTTCGCAAGACGAAGCGAATCAAGTTGGGACAAGGTCCGGTACTCCTCGGGAAACCTCACGCGAACATCCAACTCGTTCTTGCTGTCGTCAGGCCTGTAGGTCGAAAGCTTCGTGCCGCTCGTCACAAGACGCACAAACGAACTTATCGTTCCCACATCAAAGCCATACTTCGACGCTTCTGCCCGATCCACATTCAACTTCCACTCAATGCCCGGGAGAGACAAATCATCCTGCATCGACGTCACCGCCTCATGGGATGACATCACACCTATCACACGACGCGCAATATCCTCCAAGGCCTCCCTATCATTACCCTTTATCTGTATTTTCAACGCCTTGCCTTGCGGCGGACCCCCCTTCTGGTGCGAGACCTCCACCAACGCTCCACGCAAACTGCCCACACGCTCCCTTATCACCTCCTTCAACGTAAATCCATCGCGACGCAACTCCCAGTCAGACAACTCCAAAAAAATCTTACCCACCAAATCCGCACGATCATCTCCACTGTTGCCCCCCACATCACCGCTCGACGTGTATACCGATACAAACTCTCCCGTCTCTACACCCAACTCCAAAATCCGATTCTCCACCTCAGACACCAACCTGTCCTTTGCCGCCAACGTCAAATTGCCCGGCGTACTCACAGAAACCGTAATCTGATCCGGATTCGAATCCGGGAAAAACTCAACACCACGACCGTAAATCCCGTACAAAACCCAACCCGAAACCAACATCATCAATGACGCAAAAACCGTCACCCCAGAACGAAACTTCGTCCGTGTACATTTCCTCAAAAAAGATACATACAAACCCGTAAACCATGAAAGATTATCAAGATCAGGCAACGCATGACCAGAACCTTCCTTCACAAGCCTGCCCCTATCAAGCAAAGACGCAAAAATAGCTATCTTCTTCCACAACAAAAATAATAATACCAACGAAACCACAAAACCCAAACCATTACCCACCACCTCTCCAAGACCCAACATCACCATCCCCGAACGCGTCGCCATAAAACCAATCGCCACCAAAAGCAAAGAAAGTACTATCCTCAATACCATCACCAAATTCGCTCCCAAAACAGGCATAAACAATAACGCCATCAAAAGTGACGAGGACAATACCGCTATCAACGTCAAGGGCAAATACTGCATAAACTCTCCCACAATACCAGGCCAAAACATCAACGGAATAAACGCCGCCAACGTCGTCAACGTCGACGCAATAATCGGCCACGACATACGCTCTGCCGCAAAACGATACGCCAAAGACACAGAAACCCCATTCCTCATCTCCCTATCCGCATATTCCGTCATCACAATCGCCCCATCCACCAACAAACCTATCGACAAAATCAACGCAAACAATACCACCATGTTCACCGTCAATCCCAATGTATACAAAATCAAAATACCCGCCAAAAATGCACCCGGTATCGATATGCTCACCAAGATCCCTCCTCGCAAACCCAAAGCACCCACCACCACCACCATCACCAAAAATACAGACAAAATGACACTGTTCTGCAACTCGTTCAACATCCGCTCAATAAATATAGACTGATCATTGCTAAACAAAAATGTCAGACCTTCCGGTGCCTGCTTCTCAAACTCCGACACCAAAAACTTTACCTTCTTCGACGCCTCTATCAAATTCTCTCCAGAACGCTTCACCACCTCTATCGCCATACCAGGACGGCTGTTGTAACGGGCCAAAACCTCCGCATCCTTAAACGTCCTCTTCACTTGTGCCACATCACGAACACGAACCAGCGAATCTCCCTTCACCACCAACGGCATCTCCATAATGTCGTCAATGTCCTCAAACAATCCCGGCATCGATAGTGAAAACTCTCCCGTCCCTATCTCCACACGTCCTCCCGCCGCCACGCGATTCGAAGCTCCAAACAACTGCACCACATCCCTCACATCCAACCCGTAATACTCCATCGTCTCAGGAAAAATCTCAAACTCTACCACCTCGTCCCTCTTGCCCCTCACACGTGCCTGCAAAACTTCAGGCAATGCCTCTATTCTATCTGCCAATTCCTCCACCAAATTAGCCGTCACGCGCTCAGACAATAACGACGATATGCCCACCACCAATACCGGTTCCTCACTCAACAAAACCTCCCTCACCTTCGGCTCATCCGCATCCGACGGAAGCTCAGAACGCACACCGTCCACCTCCTCAAGCACATCCGTGTACGCAGAATCCGAATCAAAACCCGCATCAAACTCCAACACCACAGAACCCCCTCCCTGATATGCCTTAGAACGCATCTCCTTCAATCCCTCTATCCCCTGTAGCTTCTCCTCCGTCAAGCGAACCAATAACCGCTCCGAATCTTCAGGCGATATGCCCTCTTGACTCAAGACCGCGTAAATCACCGGAATCTTCACATCCGGCGACTGCTCCTTCGGAATCACCACATACGCATAACCCCCTGCAAGCAACAAAAAGAGCAACACCAAAAGTGTCGTCCTCGGCAATCCCATCGCTCGACCTATCACGCCCATCTGACAATCCTCTCAATTCCTAACGTCAACATCAAACCTCTCCACTAATCCTATCTCCATCTTGAAGATAGTAATTGCCCAAAGTCACCACCCGTACCTTGTCTTCAAGACCAGAAACCCATACGCCATCCTGATCATCCGACAACAATTCCACCTGCACAAACTTTGCACGAAGACCTTCTCCGTCACCCTCGCCCTCGCCCTCGCCCTCCACCACCATCACACCCAGTTCGTCTTCAACACCCAAAAGCAACCACGATGACTCCAAACGGTGCATCGGCACTCCCTTCATCTTCATAACCACTCTCCCCTTCATCCCCTCCACCAACTCTCCGTCTTTATTGTCCACCGCCAACGATACCCGATACGTCCGCGTGCCCTCCTCCACCTCCGTCGCCTTTTCCTCAATCCGACCAGAACGAACCAAACCCTCGCCAAAATCGACCTCCACCTCTTCCACCAAATCCAAACGACGACGCTCCTCATCCGTCAAATAGATATCCACCACCAACGGCGAAAGCTTCAACAACCGCGCAACATTGCCGGAATTTCCCAAGACCGTGCCTTCCTCCACGTAACGACGCGTCACCGTCCCAGAAAATGGTGCTTTCACACGCAAATTCTTTTCCTTCACACGAAGCAACGCCAACGCCTCCTCTGCAGAACGAAAAGCCAACTCCGCCCTCAAAACCTTAATCTCTCCCGAGACTCCCTTCTCCAAAAGACGCTGCTCTGCCTCATACTCCCCCTTCTTCACGCGTACATCCGTTTCCGCTCGACGCAACCTGGACGGCAAATCCTTCTCCTCAAGTTCCGCCAACAGATCTCCACGATCCACCTCATCCCACACATCAAAATAGACCTTCTTCACCTTGCCCGCTTGCTCCACCTTCAACTCCGTACGACGCGTCGCACGAGTCCGTCCCGTAAAACTCAAAGACTCACGATGCAACTCAGAAACAACATCCTCCCACTTCACTGAAAATACAGAATCCCTCTCTCCCCCTCCTAGAGACTTCTTGTTCTCCTCAATCTGTGCCGCCTTCGCTTCGTCAAATTCATCATCGCGAAGGCCAAGCCCAAACCAAACCACCGCCATAATCACCACAAAAAACGCTACCCCTATCGATACCTTACTCATTGCCTTCTCTTCCTCACTTTTCTCTTCCTCTTCCCACTCCCT
>CAKMZR010000031.1:11866-13646 GCA_929200455.1 uncultured Alphaproteobacteria bacterium
TCTTCCCACTCCCTATCTCGTCCCAACCCCTCCGATTCTCCTAAAAACCTCACCTTAAAACTAGTCTCTCACCCAAAAAATGTCAACCCGTTCTCTCACAAGCACTTTACCACAAAAACACTCTTTAGTACTCCCTATCAGGCATCGAAGCCTTCCTACGCCCCATAAAATCCTTCAAGCCCTCGTCTATGCCCTCGTCCATAAAAGGACGCTCATACTCCAATAACGACCGCTTCCAAGCATCGTGCGCCCTGCTCAACATATCTCGCTCTCCCTCCTCCTTCCACTGCTCGTACGAATTCACATCCGAGAGACCTGGACCTATAAATGCCGTCTCAAAATGACGCCGCGTATGCAAAGAACCCAAAAAGTGCCCTCCGGGACCTACCTCCTCAAACGCATCAAACGCAAAACTTTCGTCACTCGTATCCACTCCCTCCGCAAGTCTCGCCACATTCCTTAACTGATCATTGTCCATCATAAACTTCTCATAACCCATCGATAAACCTCCCTCTAACCAACCCGCACTATGCAATACAAAATTGACTCCAGACATCAAAGTCGCGTTCAACGTGTTCGACGCTTCATAGCACGCCTGTCCATCCGCTATCTTCGACGTGCATAGTCCTCCCCCAGAACGACACGGAACACCCAAACGACGCGCCAACTGCGACACACCCATCTGAACCAAACTCGATTCCGCCATCCCAAATATCGGCGCTCCTGACTGCATCGACATCGTCGACGCAAACGAACCAAAGACCACAGGCGAACCTCGCCTCACCAACTGCGTCAACGCCATACCCAACATCACCTCCACATACGTCTGCGTCACTATCCCTATCACACTCGCCGGAGACATCGCTCCCCCCACCACAAACGGACTCACCAAACAACCTTGATTATTCTCCGCATACACACATAACGCGTCCAACATCGTCTTATCAAAACCTAAAGGCGAATTCGCATTAATCAATCCCACCACCACACAGTTCTTATCCACAAAATCACTACCAAACACTATCTTCGCCATCTCCACCGTGTCTTGCGCTCGCTCTCCCGCCGTCACAGAACCCAAAAATGGTCGATCAGAATAACGCAAATGCGCATAAACCATATCAAAATGACGCTTGTTCACAGGCAAGTCCACAGGCTCGCACACCGTTCCTCCACTATGGTGCAAACTCTCCGACATATACGCCAACTTCACAAAATTACTAAAATCTTCCATCGACGCATAACGACGACCCTTCTCCAAATCCCTCACAAATGGCGGACCATACGCCGGCACAAATACCGTGTTCTTGCCCCCTATCACCACAGACTTCTCCGGGTTTCGCGCATGCTGCGTAAACTCTCGAGGCGCACTGCCCCTTATAATCTCTCGCAACATCGCTCCCTCACACCTCACACGCGTTCCCTCCACCTTCGCTCCTGCCCCTCGCAAAAGATCCAAACTAAACGGATGATCCGTTATCTCTAATCCAACCTCCCACAATATACGATCCGCATACAACTCCACCTTCTCCAACTCTTCCTCACTCAAAAGATTATAGGGCTCAATCTTCCTCGTAAGATACGGCTTAACCTGCTTCGAACCTTCCTTGCGAGCCGCTACACGATGCGCTCGACCTCGCCTCACCCTACCCAATCCCTCTTCCTCTCCTTTTTCCATCTCTCAATCCTCCTTTTTGATCACCCAATCCCAACCTTATACTCCACATAAATATACTCCTCAAAACTTTTTCTACCCCCTCTCAAACAAAATCTAAAAATCAAC
>CAKMZR010000032.1 GCA_929200455.1 uncultured Alphaproteobacteria bacterium
GGGTCGCGGAGGCCTTTTTTTGGTAGGATGAGGATTCGTGCTTTTAGGTATGAAGTCATGAGGCTTTTGTTCTGTATTTTTGGGTCTGGTTTTGAGGTGGTGTGTGTGTGGTTTTGAGGTTGAGTGGTTGGAGTTTTTAAGGAGAGGGTTGGTTTTCGAGGGATGATATCTGGTTTTCTGAAGTTCCTTCGAGGACTCCTGGAGGAAGGACTCCGAGTCTGCGCGCGATTTCTTGGTAACCGGAGAGGGGGTTGTCGAGGTCGAGACGGAATCGGTCTTTATCGAGACGTGTTTTGTCGTGTGTATCCCAGAATCGGCAAGTGTCTGGTGTGATTTCGTCGCCGATCATGAGTCTGTCGCGTCCTTTTTCGTCGAACATGTGACCGAATTCTATTTTGAAGTCGACGAGGGTGATGGAGATGGCGGAGAAGAGTCCGCAAAGGAAGTCATTGACGCGCAAGGCGATGGAGGTCATGTCGTCGATGTCTTGGGGAGAGGCCCATTCGAAGCAGAGGATGTGTTCTTCGCTGACGATGGGGTCATTGAGGGAGTCATTTTTGAGGTAGAATTCGATGAGGGGTCGAGCGAGTCGTTCGCCTTCGTTGATTCCGAGTCGTTTTGTGAGGCTTCCTGTGGCGATATTGCGGACGACGATTTCGAGGGGCATCATCTGCAGGTGGTGTATGAGTTGTTCGCGCCATGAGAGTCGGCGTATGAAGTGGTTATCGATTCCGATGGAGATGAGGTTGTCCATAAGTTTTGCGGAGACGAGGTTGTTTATGATTCCTTTTCCCCTTAGGGTGGTACGTTTTTTGGCGTTGAAGGCGGTGGCGTCGTCTTTGAAGTACTGGACGATGTGGTTTCCTTTATCTTTGTAAAGGATTTTGGCTTTGCCTTCGTAGAGTTTGCGTCGTTTTTGGGCCATAATTTGGTGCGATGTGAGGGGGGGTGAGGGGGGGGGGAAGAGAGGGTTATGGTGGGGTGATGGTGGGTGAGGGGGAGTGAGGTGGTGTTTTTGGGAAGATATTTTAGGATTTGAGGGGATGGAGTCCGAAGCCGACGGAGGGTGTGTCTGTGGCGTGGAAGCCGTAATGTTGGAGCCAAGGGATGTGACCACTTGTGAAGGCGCGTAGGTCTGGAATTCCGTATTTGAGCATGGCGACGCGTTCGACACCGATTCCGAAGGCGAAACCTTGGAATTTTTTGGGGTCGTGGCCACAATTTTTGAGGACTTGAGGGTGTACCATACCGCAACCGAGGATTTCGAGCCATTCGTTGCCTTCGCCGATAATAATTTTTTCTGGGGTGCGTCGGCAGCGGATATCGACTTCGAGGCTTGGTTCTGTGAAGGGGAAGAAGCTGGGTCGGAAGCGTAGGGATAGATTTTTGACTCCGAAGATGGATCGGCAGAAGGTTTCGAGGCATCCTTTGAGGTGCCCCATGTGGGTAGAGGAATCGATGAGCAGGCCTTCGACTTGGTGGAACATGGGGGCGTGGGTTTGGTCGCTGTCGCATCGGAAGGTTCTTCCTGCGGCGATAATTTTCAGGGGAGGTTTTGTCTTGACGAGGGATCGGATTTGGACGGGTGAAGTGTGAGTTCTCAGGACTTTTGGGAGGCCTTCTTTGTCGCGGGCGTTGAGGAAGAAAGTATCCTGCATTTGTCTTGCGGGGTGTTGGGGAGGGAAGTTGAGGGAGGAGAAGTTGAAGAAGTCTTCTTCAATGTCTGGTCCTTCTTTGAGAGAGAATCCCATGTGTCCGAGTACGGAGATCATTTCTTCTATGATGCGTCGGAGGGGATGGATTCGCCCTTGAGGTTTTGAGCTTACGGGCAGGCTAAGGTCTGGTTTGTGTGTATTAAGTTTTGTGTCGAGGGCTTGTGTGGAGAGCTTATCTTTTTGTTGAGAGAAGGCTTCGTTGAGTTGTTGTTTGATTTGGTTGAGGATTTTCCCTTGTTTTTTTCGTTCTTCGGGGTTGAGGGAAGCGATATTTTTGAGTTTGAGGCTTATGTGTCCTTTTTTTCCCAAGAGTTGGATTCGTTGTTGTTCTAGGGTTTCGAGGGAGGTTGTATTTTGGATGGAGTGCAAGAGTTCTTGAGGTTTGATTTCGGTATTGTCTGTGGTCATGGTGAGACGGGGGTACGGTTGAGCCTTAGGGCGGGGAAGGTATGGAGAACGGTCTTGACTTGGATATGGGACTGAACTTGGAGACTGGATCGTGTGTGAAATTTGGATCGTACTTGGATTATGGGTCCTGCTTGGCGTCTGGGTTGGCTTGGAATTTGGGCTGGGCTTGGCGTTTGGCTTGGGGTTTGGGTTGGGCTTGGGGTTTGGGTTGGGCTTGGGGTTTGGGTCCTTAGGCTGCGGAGGATTGACTTTGCATTTTTGAAACCAGGTCTTTGAAAGCAAGCGGCTCTTTTACGGCCATATCTGCGAGCATTTTTCTGTCGAGGGCGATTTCGGCTTTGCTGAGAGCGGATATGAAGGTTCCGTAAGTCATGCCGGCTTCACGAGCGGCAGCGTTTATGCGTTGAATCCAAAGGCTTCGGAAGAAACGCTTCCGTCTTTTTCTATCCCTATAGGCATAGATGAGGCTTTTGTCTACGGCTTGTTTGGCGGTTTTATAGCAATTTTTGCGTCTTCCGCGAAAGCCTTTTGCTTGGGCGATAATTTTTTTGTGTCGTGCGTGTGCAGTGGTACCGCGCTTGATTCGAGCCATGAGAGTTTCTTTCTTGGTTTTATGGTGGGTGTTTTGCTGAGGATATTTCTTTGGGTTCTGGGAAAGGTTTTTTCCTGAGACGCAATTATAGGATCAACTAGGCTCCTGCGAGGTAGTAACGCTTGACGACCTTGGCATTGGACTTGCTCATGACCTGGGATCCCCGATTCTGACGCTTCATCTGTTGAGGTCTCTTTGCGGTGTTATGACGCAGATTGGCACTGAAAAACAATACTTTCCCCGAAGCGGTTACCTTGAAACGCTTTTTGGCTGAACTTTTGGTCTTGAGCTTTGACATGGACAATTACCTGAAGGATGACGAATTTGATAGAAATTTGTTTGCATAGGCTCCTGACACGAATTCCAAACTGGTTTTGAATGTTGCGGAAAAGGAACCTGAGATCTAGTTTATAGTGAAGAAAAAGGGGATGTGCAAGAGAAATTGTGAGAGGATTTATGACCAACAGGCTATGGGAGGAAGAGACATAAGAACGGCCTCGGGATTGGCCCCGGTCATGAGTCCGAATCGTGTGCCTCGGTCATAGATGAGGTTGAATTCTGCATAGAGTCCACGGTAGTGAAGCTGGATAGCGCGCTGCTCGGAAGTCCAAGGGTTGTCCATATGCCGCTCGACCAACGGAGGATAGAGGTCAAAGAAGCTCTCCCCAAGGTTTTGGGTGAAGAGAAAGGCCGAATCGTCGGCAGGGATGTCATCGAAGAAGATTCCGCCGACTCCCCGGTGACGGTCTCTGTGTTTGATGTAGAAGTAATCGTGACAATTATCGCGAAAGAGAGGGTAACGGGCGACTTCGGGATGCTGGTCACAAAGATTTTTTAGGACGGAGTGGAAGGTTTCGGTATCTTCTTGGAAGGGGATGGCGGGATTGAGGTCTGCGACGCCTCCGAACCAGGATTGTGAAGTGGAGATCATGCGACAATTCATGTGGAAGGCGGGCACCAAGGGGGATCGAGGATGGATGACCATGGAGAGTCCGGCAGCCCAGAATTGCCCGTCGCTTTTTTCTGCTCCTTTTATTTCTTGCCGGAAGAGGGGAGAGAATTCGCCGGATACGGTGGAGATATTGACGCCGGCTTTTTCGAAAACGCGGCCATTTTTGAGGATAGACATTTCCCCGCCGCCCCCGGATCGGCCGGAATCGGTTCTTCTTAGCCAAGGACGTTTTGTGAACACGCCGGGCGCGAGATTTTCTGCGAGAGGGTGGGCGCAAGAGCGTTCAAGTTGGGCGAGACTTTCGCATATACGGTTGCGCAAGTCTTTGATCCAAGATGCCATGAGTTGTTGTTGTTGTTGGGTGTATTCGTAGCTCCAAGGTTCGGGAGAGTCGGGGGTCGGGGTGGGAGTCGGGGTGGAGGTCGGGGGGGCAGTCATGGTATTTTTGTGTTTTGGTTTGGAGTCTGAGAGGTTTTAGGAGGAGTATTTGAGAATGAGTTGTTCGATAGCGCTTTTGTCTTTGATGAAGAGGTTTCGTCCTTTTTTTTCTGCGATGCCGAGTTTGAGGAGGGTACTGATAGAACGGGAGACGGTTTCTCTTGTACAGCCGCTCATGCAAGCGATGTCGTAGTGTGTGAGGTCTCCGAGGACGAGTTTTTCTGAGTTTTCATGAGGTTGTGATGAGGAGATGATGGTGTGGAAGACGCGAGCGTAGGCTTCCATGCTGGCAAGGACCATGACTCTCTCGGAAGTTTTTCGGATCATTTTGGCGAGGTAGACATTGAGGGCGTAAGAAGTGCGGGGGTAGTGTTGCAGGATGTCACGGAAGTTGTGATCGGAGGTGAAGGCGCAGAGTCCTGGGGAGACTCCGGTGACGTCTGCGGATCTTGGTTTTTTGTCTATGGCGGCGATTTCGCCGAAGATGTCGCCTGCATTGAGGTCGTCGAAGGTGATTTCTCGTCCGTGGAGTGAGAATCTGTGGGCTCTTACCCGTCCGGAGAGGAGGAAGAAGACATTTTCGCTGGGGCTATTGGCGGATAGGATTTCTTGTTGTGCTTCAAATTTTCCCCATGAGCAAAGGGCGGCGATGTTGTCGAGTTCTTGTTTTTCGACGGCGTTGAATATGGAGACTCCGCCGAGCATAGCTTTTTCCATTTCTGAGGGGACGAAGAGGTGAAGGGAGGAGGACATAATTGATGAAGCTTTTGGGGGTTTGTTTTTGGGAGGGGGTGGGAGGGTTTGAGAGGTTTGTGATGATTTATGTACATCTATAAGAGGAACGCTAGCAATTTTGAGACCATAAAGCAAATTTCTAGGGAGGGAGTAGGGAAATGAGGGAGGCTTGACATCCGTGTACGCGAGGTGAGGTCTGAGAGAGGTGTTGGGCATAGCGTGAGCTGAAGAAGGATTGGGGAGAAGAGAAGGTATTGCGGTGGGCGTGCATGGAGATGAGTTTGGGGTTGAGGCCGTTTTTTGTGAGGAGGTATTTTGAGAGTTCGGGAAGGTTGAGATGATGTTGATTTTTGATGAGGGGTGCGAAGGTGAGGTTGTCGTGGGGTAGGATTTTGAGGATTTCTTTTCCTATGGGGTATGAGGGGAGTCCGATGCAAGGTCCGACGGCGGCTCGGATGGATGTTCGGGATGCCCCGAGCGTGTCCATGGCTTTGAGGGTATGGGGGATGATGTCCAAGAGGAGTCCACGCCATCCGCCATGGATGGCGGCGATGACTTGATTTTTGGTGTCGATGAGGAGGATGGGTACGCAGTCAGCGGTGGTGATGCCGAGGGCGATGAGAGGAATTTTTGTGACGAGGGCATCTGCGTGAGGTGTATAGCGTGGTTCGCAAGCCCAAGGTTCGCAACGCGATATGATGCAGACGCGGTGAGAATGGACTTGGTGTGCGAACAAGAGTCTGGAGGGAGAGATGTTGAAGTGTTGGGCGATGAGGAGTCGATTGTTGCTGACGTGTTTGGGGTTGTCTTTGACGAAAAAGGAGGCGTTGAGTCCTTGGCGTGGGTGGAGGCTCAGTCCGCCTTTTCGGGTGAAGAAGGCGTGTCGTGTGGGGATGAGGGGAGATGTGAGATGAGGGAGTTTGGGGTTTGTACACATGGTTGGGGAAAGCGGTGGTGTGAAGGTAGAGTTAGGGGGGTGTTTGTTTCTTTTTTTTGCTGACGTAGAGGAGTTTTTGTGTGGCTTGTTTTTTGAGGGTGGCAAGGGGCATTCTTCTGTCGCCGACGATACAGACTTCGAATCCGGTGCGTGCGTTGATGGCGGAGACTTTGACGTATCGTCCTTGAGGAATGAATTCGAAGATGATGCCATATTCGCGGCGTGGCTGAGAAGGGGGAATCATGTAAAGATGGGTTGGATGTGGTTTGAGTGCTGTGAAAAGGTTAGCAGTCTCGAGCCTTGATGTGAAGTAAGATTTAAGTGCGGATAAGTTCACATTTGGGTGTTTAGGGTGAAAAGATGGATTATCGAATCTTGACAAGAGGATAAATTTCGTTTCATTATAGGGTGGGATGTGTGTGGTATAGAGTGAGGTGGGTTTGGTGTGTGTGTGAGGGTGGGGAGAGAATCACGGGTGGGAAGCACGGGGGTTTGAGAGTATGAGGAGCGAATAGAGGAGATTTTAAGGGATGAGGGAGAAGCGAATGGAGGAAGAGGAACGTGTTGTGCCTGCGATGCGGTTGTGCTGAGGATGAAACAAGGTAGAGAATGAGTATAGCTGAGAATTTGAAGAGTCTTTTTGGGAAGGGTCACCCTCGTCGTCGGGAGCCTCGTTTGCGTGTGCGGAGTCCTGCGACGGTGAATGGTGTTCAGGGTCGTTTGTTTGATTTGAGTTTGCGTGGTTGTGGATTTTACGCAGGCTTAGCGGCTCCTGATATGGACAAGCGTGCGGTGATAGAGTTGGTTTTGCGGAAGGGTCAGAAGTTTCGCGTGAAGGGCAAGATTGTGTCGCGTGATGATGAGGGTATGGTCTTTGGGATTGTGTTCACGCATGTTCCCGACGATGCGTTTGATGCGATAGAGGACTTGCTTTCGTGTGCGAAGGTACGCCCGGACAACGTGGATGTGTAGTTATGAGAGTGATTTGAGGAGGTGAATGGCGGGGGCAAAAGAGTTGCAAGACTTAAATTTTGCGTATTGTCATTAGGGAGAGGTTGGGTTAGTAAGGGGGGGGGTTTTGTTAACGCCCTTTTGGGGTTTATGGGTGTGGGAGAGGGTTTGGATTGAGGAGAGAGAATAGAATGTTAGAGTTGCCGGAACTGCCTTATGGAAGAGGGGCTTTGGAGCCTCATATATCGGAAGAAACGCTGGAATATCACTATGGCAAGCACCACAATGCCTATGTGATGAATGGCAATATACTTTTGAAGAGTGCGAATATTCAGGTGATGAAGGTGGAGGATTTGATACGCAAGAGTTATGCGGAGCATCGTTTGCGTCCTTTGTTTAACAATGTGTCTCAGCATTGGAATCATCTTCATTTTTGGAATTGGATGAAGCCTGGAGGCGGGGGAACGGATCTTCCTGAGCGTTTGGCGAAGAAGATTAATTCGGACTTGGGAAGTTTTGAAAGTTTTGCGAAGGAGTTTGTGCAGAAGGGTTTTACGCAATTTGGTTCTGGTTGGGTATGGTTGAGTTGGGCTCAAGGTCGCCTTGTGGTGGAATCGACGCCGAACGGTGAGAATCCGTTGACTCTTGGTCATTATCCGTTGTTGGGCTGTGATGTGTGGGAGCACAGTTACTATATAGACTACCGCAACGACAGACGTGCTTATTTGGAGTCATTTCTTGAGAATTTGGTGAACTGGGACTATGTGGCGGAGCGTCTTGACAGTGCGATATAGAGGGAGGGGTTAGGGAGTGAAGGAGGAAGGTGGTCGAAAGTTTGATAATTTGGAGGGAGAAAAAGCGTTGACAAATTTGTCTTTACGCATAGATTCTCTGAGGGGTGAGTTGGGTCGGGGTGGCGATGAGGGTGATGGGGAGGGAAGTGGAGAGGGTGGCAGGGGTATGCATGGGGGTATGTCGGGTATGAGTTTGGGGGCACGGGTGATGGTGGAGCTTCTTGTGGCTCCTGGAGTGGGTGGAGTTTTGGGGTACAGCTTGGATGGTTTGTGGGGGACGTTGCCTTTATTTTTGGTGTTGGGTGTGGTGTTGGGGGGAGCAGCAGGGGTATTGAATGTGAAGCGTCTCTCAGATCGCGACGATGAGAAGAGGGAGCGGGAGGCGTATGAGGCGGGTGATAAGGAGGGTGATAAAGGGGGTGATAAGGAGTGTGGAGAAGGAAGAGGAAAGGAAGAAGAATGGCAGGTCCGTTAGAGCAGTTTGAAGTAAAAACACTATTTCCGCTGGAGTTTGTAGGCCAAGATGTATCTTTTACGAATGCGTCTTTGTGGATGGTGTTGTCGGTTGTGTTTGTGTGTGTCCTTCTTCTGGGGAGTCTGAGGCGTCAAGAAAGGGATGATTCTTTGGTGCCGAGTGCGTGGCAGTCCTTAGGCGAATCGCTCTACGAGACAGTTTCCGGGATGGTTCAAGAGACAGCAGGTCGAGACGGTCGTTTGTTTTTTCCCTTTATTTTTACGTTGTTTATGTTTATTTTGGCGGCGAATTTGCTGGGTATGATTCCAGGAGGTTTTAGTGTGACAAGTCATCTGGCGGTCAATTTCAGCCTGGCGTTATTGATTTTTGTGGGCGTGACGGTGGTGGGATTTGCACGTCATGGATTGAAGTATTTTGGTCTCTTTATGCCCCACGGAGCCCCTTTATGGACGGCGGTCATTTTGATTCCGATAGAGTTGATATCCTACTGTACCCGTCCTTTTTCGTTGGCACTGAGGTTGTTTGCAAATATGACGGTGGGTCATGTCTTATTGAAGGTATTTGCGGGATTTGTGGTACCACTAGGTCTTTTTGGGATTGTTCCGGTAGGCGTATTGGTGGCGTTGAACGCACTGGAGTTGATGGTGGCGGTGATTCAGGCGTATGTATTTAGTATTTTGACCTGTGTATACTTGAGTGAGGCTTTACATATGCACTGAGAATTGATAGAGAAGGTGTGTTATAAGCGAGGGGTGGGGTGAGCAGGGGTAGGGGAAAGTTAAAAGAGCGATAAGCGAAGGAGTAAAGAAGATGGAAGTAGAAGCGGCAAAATGGATAGCAGCGGGATTGGCGGCGATTGGTATGATAGGAGCAGGGATAGGCGTGGGGAATGTGTGGGCGTCTTTCTATCAGGCTTTGGCGAGGAATCCGGCGGCTGAGAAGGTGATAGGCGCGCGTATTTGGATAGGTTTTGCGGTGACGGAAGCCATAGCCCTTTTTGCGATGGTGATAGCCCTTCTCGCGATTTACGGTTGACATGAGATTATGGGTCTTGCGTGCGAGGAGGGATGAGGGGATGGCGTGAAGGGCTGGGGTGAAGAGCTGGGGTGAAGAGATGGGGGTACGCGAGGCAAGTATGCAGAAAGTGTATGACAGAAAGAGGGAAAGATGCCCCAGTTTGACTTATCGACCTATTTTGGTCAGATTGTCTGGTTATTTTTGACGTTTTCGTTTTTGTACGCCGTGGTGACGTGGATTTTTTTGCCGCGTATACGGAGGGGGCTTATGAAGAGAGAAGAGACGCTTTCTGGTTGGCTTGAAGAGGCGTCCGAGCTTCGCGACAGTGCGGCTCTGATGTCCAAGGATGCTGATTTGCGTTTGCAGGCGGCCCGAGGGAAAGCACAAGATCACGTGAGGGAGGCTCTTGAGACTTTGAAGAAGCGTCAAGAGGAGGAGGAGGGTAAGGTTCTTCTCCGCATGGAGGAAGCGGGCTTGAAGGCTCGAGAGGAATTGGAGCAACTTTGGAAGACATGGGAGAAGGATCTTGATGAGATCTCGGATGATTTGGCGTCCTGTGTGATGGCGAAGATGGAGGGTGAGTCTTCATTGCGAGAGGAGCGTAAGGGATGATAAGTCCGACAGTATGGGTTGCGTTAGGTTTGGGGATTTTGGTGGTTTTGGGATTTTATTTTGGCAGGGAAGCCCTGAAAGGTGCTCTTTACGGTCGTGTGGACCGTATACGGGATCAAGTGGTGGAGGTAAAGAAGGTTCTCAAGGAAGCACGAGACCTATACGAGGAGAGCAATGCCCGTGTGGTGGCCTTGGAAAGTGAGGTTCGCCATATCGTGACTCAAGGAGAAGACGATGCGCGCGTCCGCTGTGTTGCCCGTGAGAAAGAATTTTTGGAGCGTCTGCATCGCAGGGAAGAGCAGTTTGCCGAACGTCTTGAGGCGGAAAAGCGTCAGATAGTGTTGAGATTTCAGGACAAGCTTTGGGTTGAGGCCTTGGAGAAGGTGCGGTCTCGTATGGGAGAGGAGAGCAAGGGGGGCAAGCGGGATAAGGAAGTGATGGCGGATGCGATGAACAGATTTTCTGAGGTGTGGGCCCGGGGTCTTACAAGTTGAGGTCTTGGGGTTTGAGGGGGGTAAAGATATAGGAGGGGAGAGGAGATATGATGGAAGGAAGGAGAGGAGAGAGATGTTGAAGGATCGAGTGTTTTTTCGGATGGGTCGCGTCTGGACTCCTCAGGAGGTATCGCAGAGCGTGGGGGGTGAGTTGCGTGCATCCGAGGGGCGGTCGTTGGAGTTGAAGGGTTTTTCTTGGTGTGAGAAGGCGGGGGATCACGACATTATTTTTATAGACAACAAGAAGTATCTGTCGGCGTTTTATGAGAGTCGAGCGGCGTGTGTATTGTTATCGGAGCGTTTATGGCAGTACGTGGATAGGGATGTGAGTCACATTCATGTGATTTTGTGTGAGAATGCGCGCCTTGCTTTTGCGGAGATTATGAGGAAGTCTTATGAGTCTGTGTATGGTTTGAATGAAGGGGTGTCTGCACATGCGTGCGTGGCAGAAGGCGTGGGTTTAGGAGAAGGGGTGCGTGTGGGTCCTTATGCGGTGATAGAGGAGGGAGCGGTGATAGGTTCGGGTACGAGGATAGGTTCGCATGCGGTTGTGGGTTCTGGGGTGGTGTTGGGAGAAGGATGTGAATTGGGAGCCCATGCGAGTGTGGAATGTACGGTGATGGGAGACAGGGTGAAGGTGGGTTCGGGTTCTCGTGTGGGGACGCCAGGTTTTGGGATGGTGGAGACGGAGGATGGTTTTGTAGATATTTTTCACACGGGACGTGTGGTGATAGGTTCGGATGTGGTGATAGGTTCGAACGTGTGTATAGATAGGGGTACGCTTGAAGATACGGTGATAGAAGATGGTTGTCGTTTGGGAGATTTTGTGTTGGTATCGCATAATGTGCGCCTTGGCAGGCACTGTGCTCTTGCGGGACAGGTGGGCACAGCTGGGAGTGCGATTTTGGGAGATAGAGTTTTTTGCGGGGGTCAGTCTGGTATAGGGGAGCACGTGAAGTTGGGGAACGGCGTTCGTGTATTGGGTCAATCTGGAGTGATAGAGGATATAGCGGATGGAAGTATAATGGCGGGAACGCCTGCGATGCCAGTGAAGGCATTTTTCAAGTTGGTTCAGATGATGAAGCAATTTGGTGGAGGGAGATGAGAAAAGGAAAGGAAGAGAGATGAGCGAGGAAGAGAAAGTTATGTTGGAGGAAGAGAGAGAGGGAGGAAAAGAGATGAAATCGGAAGAGAAGCGTACGTTGGGGGTGGAGGAGATTTTGTTACTTTTGCCCCATCGTTATCCGTTTATGTTGATAGATAGGGTAGAGGACTGGCGTAAGAATCACTACATAAGGGCGCGCAAGGCGGTGACGTATAACGAAGGATTTTTCCAGGGACATTTTCCGCATTACAAGGTGATGCCGGGGGTGTTGCAGCTTGAGATGGTGGCCCAAGCGGCGGCGATTTTGGAGGCATTGGGTTCGGGTTTGTCCTCGGATGAGGTGGAGGTTCGTTTTGTGAAGGCGGATGAGGTTCGTTTTTTCCGGGAGGTTCGCCCGGGGGATGTGGTGGATATTTATGTGGAAGAGACGAAGCGTCGTGATGTCTTTCGCTGGGGATTTGGTGAGGTGAGTGTTGAGGGAGAGCGGGTGATGAGCATGTCGATAGTGGCGTCATTTGCGAAGCGAGATGGGACTTGAGGATGATTCACGAGACGGCGGTTGTGGGTCCTGATGTAGAGTTGGGGGAGGGGGTACGTGTGGGACCGTGCTCGGTGATCGAGGGTCGTGTGAAGATAGGGAGGGGAACACGCATTCGGGGTCATAGTGTAATAGAGGGTTGGACGGAGATAGGGGAGGATTGTGATATTTTTCCTTTTGTGTCTTTGGGACTTGATCCTCAGTCGCGTGGTTACAGGGGAGAGGAGACGTGGGTGCGGGTGGGAGATGGGGTGACGATAAGGGAGCAGGTGACCATTCATAGGGGTACGGTTGAGGGAGGGGGAGAGACGACGGTGGGCAGTGGTACACTTTTGATGGTGGGTTGTCATGTTGCACATGATTGTCGTGTGGGCAAGAATGTACAGATGGCGAACAGGGTGGGCTTGACGGGACATGTACATATAGGAGATGGGGTTGTGTGTGGAGGGAACGTCGGATTTGCACCTTTTGTGAGGATAGGTCCGTGTACATTTGTGACGGCGTCATCGAGTGTGCGTTGTCATTGTCCGCCGTATGGACTTGTATTTCCTGAGTACAGGGGGGAGGGATTGTTGCGGAGTCCGAATTACGTGGGTATGGAGCGTATGGGGAAGTCGAAGGAGACCATACGGATGATGAGGCATGTTTTTAATATTTTGTTTCAAGGAGAGGGGACTTATAGGGACAATGTGGGTAGGCTTGATGAGGATATGCGGAATTGTCCTGAGGTTGAGGAGGTTTTGTCTTTTCTTAATTTTTGTCCCTTGAAGGTGAACACGATGAGGTTGTTATCGCGTTATCGTCGTCCGCTTGATGAGGCGCGTGAGGATGAGAATAGGAATTTTATGATTTGAGGGGGGTATGATTTGGGGGGTTTATGATTTGAGGGAGAGTGCGAGTTGGTAGATATATTTTTTTGGTATGTCTGTGGCGACGTGGAGGGTTTGGATGACGGCTTTGGTGGTTTCTGCAGAAGGGTTGGGTCCGAGTGATTTTGCGAGCAAGGAGAGGATGTGGCTGTCGGGGAGGTTGTGGGAGGTTTTGAGGGGAGAGAGGAGCACGCAGCATTCTCCTTTTTTTGGGAAGGAGGCGAGGGGAGAGAGGGGTTTGAGGATGTCGCTGAGGGAAGTGTGGATGAATTGTTCGAAAGTTTTTGTGATTTCGCGTGCGAGGACGACGGGTGTATTTTGTCCGAATATGTCGTGCATATCGATGAGGGACTGATGGATTCGGTGGGGTGATTCGAAAAAAACGACGGTTCCTTGGAAGGAAGCCCAAGGGAGGAAGAAGGCGTGACGTTTTTTTTTGGTGTGAGGAGGGAATCCGGCAAAGGCGAAGGGCAGGGGCGGGAGGCCGGACGCGACGAGGGCGGCAAGAGGAGCTGAGGGTCCGGGTACGGGGATGATGGGGAAGTGGTGGTTGATGGCGGCAGAAGTGAGTTCAAAGCCTGGGTCTGAG
>CAKMZR010000033.1 GCA_929200455.1 uncultured Alphaproteobacteria bacterium
TGCGGGGAGGGTATTGGAGGAGTTGTCACCGATGGGTTCTGAGAAGAGGCGGGCCCGTTACATGGCTGGGGCGAGAGATTGATGAGTTTTTTGCGAGGAGAAGAGGGAGATTGGGAGGTGGTTGTGGGTATGGAGATTCACGCGCAAGTCTTGACGCGTTCGAAATTGTTTTCTGGTTCTGATGCGTCATTTGGAGGTTCTCCGAACGGTCATGTGAGTCTTGTGGATGCGGGGATGCCGGGGATGTTGCCTGTATTGAATGCGGCGTGTGTGAAGCAGGCGATCCGAGCGGGTTTGGCGTTGGGAGCAGAGATTAATGGTCGTTCTTTGTTTGCGCGGAAGCATTATTTTTACCCTGATTTGCCGCAGGGTTATCAGATTTCGCAGTATGAGAGTCCTATAGTGGGTCGAGGTTGCGTGAAGATAGAGACGGAGTCGGGGGAGGAGAAGGAGATAAGGATCGAGCGTGCACACTTGGAGCAGGATGCGGGGAAGTCCTTGCATGATCAGAAGCCTGGTGCGTCATTGATAGACTTGAACAGGAGTGGTGTAGCGTTATTGGAGATAGTGTCATTTCCTGATTTGCGTTCTGCGGAGGAGTGCGGTTTGTATATGAGCAAGGTGCGTTCGATATTGCGAGCGGTGGGGGTGTGTGACGGGAACATGGCGGAGGGTTCGTTGCGGGCGGATGTGAATTTGTCTTTAAGGAGGAGGGGCGAGGAGGCGTTGGGGACGAGGACGGAGATGAAGAATTTGAATTCTGTGAAATTTATCCGTCAGGCGGTGGAGTTGGAATCGCGTCGTCAGCTGGAGTTGTTGGAAAGGGGCGAGGAGGTGCTTCAGGAGACGCGACTTTTTGATCCTGTGAAGGGGGAGACTCGGGCGATGAGGAGCAAGGAGGAGGCCCATGACTACCGTTATTTTCCGTGTCCTGATTTGTTGCCTGTTCTTGTGAGTGAGGAAGAGATAGAGGAGGAGAGGCGGTTGCTTCCTGAGTTGCCGGATGAGCGCCGTGCACGACTGATGTCGGAATATGGACTTGGTCGTTATGAGGCCGTGGTTTTGTCGGAAGAGTCTGAGTTTGTGAATTATTTTGAGGAGGCGGTGGGCGAGGGGGGAAGTGGGAAGTTGGTGGCGAACTGGATGTTGTCGGAATTGTTTGGACTATTGAACAAGCGAGATATAGGGATAGAGTCTTCGCCGATAGCGTCCAAGCGACTGGGCTTGTTGGTGGGATTGATAGGGGAGGGCGTGATTTCTGGCAAGGTGGGGAAGCAGGTATTTGCGAAGATGCTGGATGAGGATACCTTGCCCTCAGCGATCGTGAAGAGGGAGGGTTGGGAGGTGATGAGTGATGTCTCTGTTCTTGAGGATATAGTGGAGAAGTTGATGTCGGATCATTCGGATCAGGTGGCGAGTTATCGTGGGGGCAAGGAGAAGGTTTTGGGTTGGTTTGTGGGGCAAGTGATGAAGGAGACTCGAGGCACTGCGTCGCCAGAGGAGGTGAATCGTGTGCTCAAGGAGAAGTTGCAGGGGTAACTGGCAAAAGCATACGGAACAGGAAGATCACGTGATGATGTTGTACTCAGGCCCGAAGGGGAATCCGGTGATATTGGTGGTACCGTTTTCGTTGACGACGAGTATGTCGTGTTCTCTATAGCCGCCGGCTCCCTCAATATGAGGGGGGATGGTAAGCATGGGTTCCATGGAAACGACCATTCCGGGTTCGAGTACGGTATCGACATCCTCCCGCAATTCGACGGCGGCTTCTCGCCCGTAGTAGTGGGAAAGGACGCCGAAGGAGTGTCCGTACCCGAAGGATCGGTAAGAGAGGAGTCCCCAGCTTCTGTAGAGTTCGTTGAGTTCTGCGGCAATATCGCAGCAGCGTACGCCTGGTTTGATGAGGGAGAGTCCGTGCCTATGGACGTGACAATTTTTCTCCCATATGTCGAGATGGACATCGGAAGCGTATTCGCAAAAGAGTGTGCGTTCGAGGGCGGTATAATAGCCGAAGATCATGGGGAAGCAGTTGAGACTAAGGATATCGCCGGGTTGCACGGTTCTGTTGGTGACGGGGTTATGAGCCCCATCGGTATTTTGTCCTGATTGGAACCAAGTCCAAGTGTCCATGAGTTCGACGAAGGGAAAGCTTTGAGCGATTTCTCTTACCATAGCTTGTGTGGAAGCAAGAGCGATTTCGTGTTCGGGTATGCCGGCTTTGATGGCTTGAGAGCAAGCGACACCTCCGATGTCTGCGATTCGTGCTCCTTTTGTGATGAGGTTGATTTCTTCGTTGGACTTGATGAGTCGCATAGTCATGGCGGGTTTGCTGACATCGACAAATGAGACATGGGGGAAGTTTTCTTTGAGACGGTTGTATTCTTCTAAAGAGATATGGTCCATTTCGATGGCGATTCGGGAAGCCGAGGGGATGAGTTTTTTGAGCGTGCGGTAGTAGTTGTCTTTTCTCCAGTCGCTATAGACGATGTTGTCGCCAAAGGATCGCCGCCAAGGTTGCCCGCCATCGATTCCGGCGGAGATGGTGGTGGCATTTTGGTCGTCGATGACCATTCCGTACCGTCTTCCGAAGGAGCAGTATATCCACCCTGAATAATAGCCGATGCAGTGATAAGAAGTGAGGAGGGAGACATCGACACTATTTTTTTCCATCCATGCTCGCAGATTGTGTTGTCGTTGTTGCATTTCTTGGTTGCTGAAGGGCAGGAAGGATTTTTCCCCGAAGGGCATCTGCGAGATATGCACCATATCGTCGGTCGTGATGGATGGGCTGGACATGAAGGAGTCTTCGGTGATCGGGGTGGAAGAAGGTGGAAGCGTGTGTTTTGGAGGTGGAAAAACTGAACCGTGTGTTTTGGAGGTGGAAAAGCTGAAGCGTGGGCTTGGAAGGTGGAAAAACTGAAGTGTGGGCTTGGAAGGTGGAAAAACTGAAGCGTGGGCTTGGGAGATGGGGAGGTGGGAGTTGAGGGGGTGAGACTTTAGGCGAATGATTTTTCTTTGGTATTTTTGACGGGTTCGCTGACATTGGTTTCGATGCGAGCGGCACAGTACTTGAATTCTGGAATTTTTCCGAAGGGGTCGAGTACGGGGTTAGTGAGGATATTTGCGGCGGCTTCTCTGAAGCAGAAGGGTATGAAGATCATGTTGAGGGCGACCTGTTGATCTTTTCGGACGGTGATATTGATGTGCCCCCGTCGTGTGCATATGCGTACATTTTGGTTTTCTGAGAGTCCGAGTCTTTTGATATCCTGAGGGTTCATATGGACATGGGGGATGGGTTCGAGGGTATCAAGAGTTGTAGAGCGTCGTGTCATGGCTCCTGTGTGCCAGTGTTCGAGTAGTCTTCCGGTGGTGAGTATGAATGGATATTCGTTGTCTGGAATTTCAGCGGGTGGGAGGAGTTCTGAAACGGGTATTTTTCCGAGTCCGTCTGGAGTGGGGAATTGGTCTTTAAAGATGATGTCTTCGCCGGGAGCGTTGGGTTTGAGGACGGGGTAGGTGAGGGAGTCTTCTTTTTCGATTCGCTCCCACGAGACATTTTCTAGGGAGGGCATGATCTGACACATTTCGTCAAAGACGATGGAGGGGTGGTGATACTGCCAAGGCAGCCCGAGTCTTTGTCCGATTTCGTTGATGATGTCGAGGTCTTGTCGTGCGATTCCTGGCATATTGACGACGGGTCTTCCCATTTGTATTTGTCGGTTTGTATTGGTGAAGGTTCCGAGTTTTTCCATGAGAGCGGAAGAGGGCAAGATGATGTCGGCAAAGCAGGCGGTTTCTGTGAGGAAGATGTCTTGCACGACGAGGTGATCGAGTCGGGCAAGAGCGGCACGAGCATGTTGGGTATCGGGATCGGACATGGCTGGATTTTCGCCCATGACGTAGAGTCCGTTGATTTTGCGATCATAGGCTTGGTTGATAATTTCGACGACGGTGAGTCCTGGATTTTTATCGAGGTTCGTGGAGTTCCAGAATTTTTCCATACGTTTGAAATTGTCTTGATCTGCGACGAGTTGGTAGTCCGGGAAGGTCATGGGGATGAGTCCGGCGTCCGATGCTCCTTGCACGTTATTTTGCCCACGCAAGGGATGGAGTCCTGTCCCTGGTTTTCCGATGTGTCCGGTGATGAGGGCGAGAGCGATAAGGCAGCGTGCGTTTTGTGTGCCGTGTGCGTGTTGGGAGACTCCCATTCCCCAGAAGATGATGGCATTTTTTGCGCGAGCGTAGGCTCGGGCGACTTCACGTATGGTTTCTGCATCGATTCCACATTTTTCGGCCATAGTTTCTGGTGCGTATGGTTGTATGGCGTCTTTTAGGAGTTCGAATCCGGAAGTTCTGGAGGCGATAAATTTTTCGTCACAGAGATTTTCGTTGATGATGACGTGTATCATGGCATTGAGTAGGGCGACATCTTGTCCGGGGGTGAAGTGGAGGTTTTGCCAAGCGAATCGGGAGAGTGCTTGTTTTCTGGGGTCCATGATGACGAGTTTTGCATGATTGAGAGCGGCATGTTTGATGAAGCTTGCGGCGACGGGATGGTTGACGTTGGGTCGTGCTCCGATGACGATGACGAAGTCTGAATCCTCGACGGCATTGAAGGGAGCTGAGACGGCACCGGATGAGAGATTTTCCATGAGTGCGGCGACAGAAGATGCATGACAAAGTCTTGTGCAGTGGTCTACATTGTTGGTTCCGAAGCCGGTTCGTATAAGTTTTTGGAAGAGGTAAGCTTCTTCATTGGATCCTTTTGCGGAACCGAATCCGGCGAGGGCTTGTGGTCCTTGATTGTCACGAATTTTGAGGAATCCTTTTGCGGTTTCCTCCATGGCGACTTCCCAAGAGATGGGTTCGAAGAAGTCGTTTATATTTTTGCTATTGATGAGGCTGTCCGGATTTTTGGGGGCATCTTTTTTTCGTCTGAGAGGGGAAGTGAGTCTGTCGGGGTGAGAGATATAGTCGTAACCGAATCGTCCTTTGACGCAGAGTCGGTTGCTGTTTGCGGGACCGTCTCTGCCGTCGATGGAGATGATATTGTTGTCTTTGACGTGGGCGGTGACTTGGCATCCGACGCCACAGTAAGGGCATAAGGTATTGATAGATTTGTCGGGAAAGAGTCCGCGAGTCCCTTCGGGTCCGACGAGGCTGGATTCGATGAGAGCACCCGTGGGACAAGCTTGAACACATTCGCCACAACCGACGCAAGTGCTTTTTCCCATGGGGTCGTCGAGGTCGAAGATGATTTTGCTGTGAGCCCCTCGGAACGCGAGTCCGATGACGTCATTATGTTGCACATCGCGACAAGCCTGTACGCAGAGTCCGCAAGAGATGCACGCGTTGAGGTTGACGTTGATGGCGGGATGAGAGGGGTCTGTGCTGCATGTTTCCCGGGAGGGATAGGGGTTATGGTCTTTATCGTCTGCACTGATTTTTTCGGCCCACTGCCATAGAGGTGCGACGGAATCGGGGCTTGTGATGCGAGAAGGTTGGTCTGCGATGAGGAGTTGGAAGACGCTTTTTCGTGCTTTTTTTGCGCGTTCCGACTGTGTTTTGACGACCATGCCTTCTTGGACTTTGCGTACGCAAGAAGCGGCGAGGACGCGTTCTTCATTGACTTCGACCATGCAGGCTCTGCAATTTCCTGAGGGTTCATAGCCGGGTTTGTTGAGATGGCAGAGGTGAGGAATTTTCTCGCCGAGTCTATTTGCGACGTTCCATATGGTTTCATCGGGAGAAGCGGAGACGGTTTCACCGTCGAGAGTGAAGGAGAGGGTATCGGTCATGATAGAGATTCCTTGAAGTAACGAATGACGCAATCGAAGGGATTGGGAGCGGCTTGCCCGAGGCCGCAGATGGAGGCTTCGCGCATGACGAAGGAGAGTTGTTTGAGGTCTTGAATATTCCAGTGTTCGTGTGACATGAGCGTGACGGCTTTTTCAGTGCCGGCGCGACAAGGTGTACACTGTCCACAGCTTTCGTGTGCGAAGAATTCGAGCATATTTCGTGCGACATCGCAGACATTGTCTTTATCGGAAAAGACGATGACGGCGGCAGAACCGATGAAGCATCCGTGGGGTTGGAGTGTATCGAAATCGAGGGGGATATTGTCCATGGAGGCGGGTAAGATTCCGCCTGATGCGCCTCCTGGGAGGTATCCTTGTAGGGAGTGATTGTCGAGCATTCCGCCACAGAATTCGTCGATGAGTTCGCGGAGTGTGATTCCGGCGGGTGCGGTTTTGACGCCTGGTTCTTTGACACGTCCTGATACGGAAAATCGCCTGAGTCCTTTACGATTGTTACGCCCAAAGGAGCTGAACCAACCTTTTTCGTGGTTGATGATATCGGGTATCCAATCGAGCGTTTCGACGTTATGGACGAGGGTGGGGTATCCCCAAAGACCTTTTGCGGCGACGTAGGGTGGACGGTGTCGAGGGAGTCCGCGTTTTCCTTCGATGGATTCGATCATGGCGGATTCTTCGCCACAAATGTAGGCACCGGCACCGCGTCGAATGAGGACGTCATTTTCATTGATGAGTCCATGATGCTTGAGTTCGTGCAGGGCTTTATGGAGAAGGGCGTGAGTTTCCGGGTATTCGTCGCGGAGATAGATGATGGATTGTTTGGCTTCGATGAACCATGATGCGATGAGCATCCCTTCGAGCATACGGTGAGGGCTTGAGGAGAGGCAGTAGAAGTCTTTGAAGGTTCCTGGTTCGCCTTCGTCTGCGTTGACGCAGAGGTATTTGGGACCTTTTTCGTTGGAGACGGCGTGCCATTTTTTGAACGTGGGAAAGCCTGCACCGCCCATGCCTCGGAGTCCTGAGTTTTCGAGGGATGAGAGGATGTGTTCGCGTGAAAGTTTTCCTTCTTTGCACTGGCGGAGCACGTTATAGCCGCCATTTTTGATGTAGTCATCGAGTCCGCTATGGGAGACGACGTGTGAGGGGGGATTTCGGAGGACGTCATTGATTTTGTCGAGATTTGCGTGTGGGATGTAATGTGTCCCGACGGAAACGACGGGACCTTGGTCGCACCGTCCCATGCAGGGAGCTTCTTCGATTTGGATGTTATTGTCTTGAGCGAAGTGGTTTTTGATTTGGGAGAGGAGTTCGGAGCTGCCTTGCATACAACAGCTTATGGTGTTGCAGACTCTGAGGGTATTTTTGGGAGTGTGTGAATTGTTTTCGACGATTCGGAAGTGTGCGTAGAAGGAAGCGACTTCGAAGACTTCGGACATGGAAATACGCATCCATGCGGCAAGAGCTTGGAGGTGTCCGTGTTTGAGGGCACCGAATTCGTCTTGAATGAGGTGGAGGTATTCGATGAGGAGTTCTTTTTTTGGTTTTCTATCGGCGAAGAGTCGAGAAATGTCGCTCTCGAATTCGGGAAGCAGGGGTCTTCCGCCTGTTCTGGCTTTGGATTTCTTTTTCTGAAAGGATGACGTATTGTTTTTCGTCATGAGGGCCTCTCCTCTTTTTTGCGTTTTGGGTGTTTTTTTGAGTTTTGCGTGGTCTTAGTTTTGCGTGGTCTTAGTTTTGGTGTGGTCTTAGTTTTGTGTGGTCTTTGAGTTTGGTGGGTTCTTTTTCTGCGAGCAACTCTTAAAGGCACGTGCGAGATGATAGTATAGTTTTTTTAGAAAATCAAACATCTTGAAAGGGAGAAAAGAGCATTGTGGTATTTACGATTTTAAGCTAGACTTGATGGTTGTAGGTTTTGGAGCGTTTTTTGCTTGATTTTGAGGAGAAGAAGACAAGATACAGATAGTAGGGTGTGTGTGTGGATGGGTTTTGAGCTTATTGATATTGTAGAAAGACGAAGTGGTAAGACAAATGAAAGATCAGATAAAGCCCAGAAAGGGTTTTTTTCGGGAATATTTTGGTGGCACGGAGTGTCATGAAGCGGAAGATTACAGTGCGGGTGGAATTTTGGGGAGACCACGTTTCTCTTTGAAGAGGAGGATTCGGGGTCGTTATGGAGATGCGTGGGTACTGACGGCGATAGCCCTTAGTCTTGAGGCGTGTAGCAACAGTCCGAGTTTGGTGGAAGGGGAGGGAGGTATTGTTGGAGATGGTACGCCTGAGATTGAGCTTAGTGATTCTTTGGCATCGGATACGGGTTTGTCGTCGAAAGATCTGTACACGAGCAATACGCGTCCGACGGTGAATGTTTCGGGACCTATTAACACGCCATTGGTGGTGAAAGATTCTTCGGGACGGGTTTTGGGTAAGGGTACGACGGGACCGGATGGCAAGACGTCTATTAATCTTGATTCGGACTTGGTGAGGGGAGAGAACAGGTTGAGCGTGGAGACGGAGGAAGAGATTCCGCGAGGTTCTGAAGGTTTTTTGGTTGTGACTGTGGACACGGTGGGAGCGCGTTTGGTTTTGGATTCTTCGAAGGCGTATAGTGATTTGCTGATTAATGCGGAGGAATTGAAGTCATTTGGATTGTTGGGTAAGGAAGCGGAGGGGGGAGCGAGATTTAGGCTTCGCTTAGAGGGAGGTGGGAATATGCTTGAGAGGGATTTTTCTGCGACGTCTATATTGACGTCTGGTGGTATGATGTTGTCGGACGAAGAGGCTCGGGTTGGTGCTTTTTATGAATGGTCTTTGGGTGGAATTGATCTTTCGGTTCTTTTTCCTGAAGCGCAAACTATGCCTGAAGATGTGGATGGGAGTACGGTGGAGGCTTTTATTTATCAGACGGATCTTGCGGGCAATGTGGGAGCGGAATCTGCACCTATTGTGTTTACACTTGATCTTATGGCCCCGAAGCCGCTTGACGTGAAGGCGGTATCTTTGAAGGTGGATGCTTCGATAGTGATGGTGTCGTTTGACGAGAATTTGGTGGGTTCGTTTACGGCGAGCAGTTTGACTCTTGTGGCGATGAAGAGCGGAGGAGGGGAGTATCGCATAGACAAGGATGATACGTTTAAGATTGACGGTATGACGATTAGTTTTAGTCTGACGAATGTTTTGGCGGAATCGGACAGTTTGGAGGGTTGGACGCTTACGTACACTAAGGAGAGGGGAGATCTTCGTGATTTGGCTGGGAACGCGGTTGAGAGTTTTACGTTGACGGGTACGGCGGACGATGCGACGAATGATTTTACGACGGATGGAGGAAGTTCGACGGGAGGAGGGGGATTGACTCTTCCGACGGGATTGATGATTACGCTTGATGAGACGAAGGAGAGTGCGTCTGGGGGTCGGAACATGGATCTTGTGACGATGGAGGACGAGCCTTTATTTATGGCGGAGTGGACGGAGACGTTGGAAGACAGTTATGTATTTCTTTTTGTGACGGATCAGAATGGGAATATGTTTGATGTGGGTTCTGCGTATGTGAACGGAGATATGAATGTTGATTTGCAGGTGGGTCGTTTTGTGGACAAGGAGAGCAAGAGGCCGTTTGAAAGAGACGATGTGCTGTTGGTTGATGGGGAGTATGATGTAGGGTTTAGGGTTGAGAACATGGCTCCTGGCAGTCCTGCGACTCTTAGCGGTGGAGATGTGATTGAAGTGGTGATTGATACGAAGGCACCGTCTATTGTTGCGAACAGTTATGGAGTTGTGCGAACGGGAGAGGGAAGTTTTGAGGTTCACTTGAGCGAGGCGGCTTATTATGGGGGAGCTGATGCTTTTAAGGTTGCGTTGGAGGAGAAGATTAAGGGAGCCTTGTCTTTTAAGGGTACGAATTTTTCGGCATTGTCTTTGGGTTCTGGAGAGTCTTTCGGTGGGGTGATGCTGACGGGCGTGGATGAGATTCGCGGCACATTCACGGGTTTTTCTTTTGAGATTCAGGGATTGACGGGTACGGATACGAGTATAGTGTACAAGTTGGCGACGTTGAGTTCTGCGTCACTTTTTCTTGAGAAGGGTACGATTGAGGATAGGGCTGGGAACGAGAATGATGCTCTTTACAGTTCGTCTTTGCTTACGGATTTTCGTCCTCCGACGGGAGACGATAAGAGTTTTGGTCTGCATACTTTGGTGATTACCTTTGATGTGGATGCGGAAGAGTTTGTGACGGGAGGCGCGACGACGGTAGGGAACTACAAGGTGACTCGTAAGGACGGGGTGGTTTATACGGTTACGTCTGTGACGTTTGATGAGGACACGAATGAATTGGTTTTGACGATTTCTGAGGTTGTGGAAGGTCAGGAGTTGACGGTAGAGATAAAGGGAGGGGTGTTTAAGAGTGAGGGAGATTCTTGGAATAACATTAACATTAAGCATGATGTGAAGTTTGATCTTCGGAGTCCGTCTGTGCCGAAGGTTAATCTTGTGGATAGTGATGATACGGGAACGAGTTCGAGTGATAATTTGACTCGGGTGAACACGCCTCGTTTGGAGTTTAGTTTGGGAGCGGACGATAAGGGTGGGACATTGAAGATAACGATCAAGGGTTTGACGGCGACAGGGGAGCGTTATGAGATTAAGTTGGCAGAAGTTCAGTTGGCTTCGGGGGGAACGTACACGCCGCCTGATTTGCCGAAGTTGCCGGATGGTGAGTATGATGTGCTTGCGACGATTACGGATGAGTATGGTCGTGAGAGTGAAGTGGGTTACTTGGAGGACGTGGGGGGTATTAGTGGTTCTGCTGGTACGCTTTTGATGTACACGCTTGAAGGTGCGGATAAGGATTTATTTGACGTGGAGGCAACGGCTTTTCAGAGGTACGGTGTTTTGAGTTTTAAAACGAGTCCTACATACACGGGCGTTCTTGCGGACGACACGTATGAGGTGACGTTGGTGGTGAGCGACAGTGCGGGAGGGGTTGTGCGTCGAGACATTGAGGTGGTGGTGACGATGGGGACAGGTGGTACGAATGCTGCGCCTGAGTTTGATTCTCTTTCGACAAGGATCTTTGTGGAAGATGGTATGACGGCGGTGGAGACTTTTACGGCGACGGACGGAGATGGAGATACTTTGACGTACACGCTTGAAGGAGCGGACTCTGCGTCTTTTTCGATTGACAATGCGACGGGTATGGTGACGTTTTCTTCTCCTGCTGACTATGGTGCTATGGGGGATGCGGACGGCGACAATGCGTATGAGATTACGGTTGTGGTGAGTGATGGTATGATGGGGAAAGACTACCATGATGTGACGGTGACGGTTCTTCCTGAGGCGAATGTGGGACCGATGTTTGATGTGGCTCTTTCTTCTGTGAAGACGGTGATGGGAGGAGATCTTGTGGTGGGTTCATTTGTGGCGATGGATGTTTTGAATCACGAGTTGACGTACAAGATTGGGGGAGCGGATCAGAGGTATTTTTCCATATCGTCTGATGGAGTTTTGACGTTTAACAATCGCCCGTCGCCGACGGAAGTGTCGTCTTTTATGAGTCAGGCGGGAACGAATGTATACTCGATTAGGATATTGTCGTCGGATGGCAAGGAGACGGCATCGCATGATTTGATGGTGACGGTGAGTGGAGCTTTTGATAAGAGCAATGCTCTTCCTGTATTTTTGATGTCTGGAAGTTTTTTGGTTGAGGAGGGTGGTGTGAATGTGGGTAGGTTTGAGGCGAGGGATGATGATGGGGACACGTTGAGTTACAGTCTTGAGGGTGCGGATGCGTCTTTATTTAGTGTGAACGGAGCGGGGGAGGTTGTTTTCATGACTGCTCCTGGCTATGGTTCGCCGATGGATGTGGACAGGGACAATGATTATGAGTTTACGGTGGTGGTGTCTGACGGGAAGGTGAATTCTTATTTGCATGCGATGGTGAGTGTTACGGATAGGAATGATGCTCCTGTGATTACGTTGCCAGCATCTGGTGCGAATGTGTCTGTTCTTGAGGGTACATTATTTGTGTTGAACGTGAGAGCGAGTGATGCGGATGGTGATGTTCTGATGTACAGCTTGAAGGGAGTGGACAAGGATGCTTTTACGGTGACATCAGACGGTCTGATAGAGTTTATGACGTCGCCTGTTTTTGGTGCACGGAATCTTTATGATTTGACGGTGAGGGTTGAGGATGGTCGAGGGGGAGATGTGGAGCATGGTTTTATGGTGACGGTGACGGAGCGGGTTGCGGGTAGGAATCAGGAACCTGATTTTGTGGCGGGCACGGAGCATTTGATTAATGTGAACGAGGGATTGATATGGGTATGGAGATTTGGGGCCCGTGATGGTGATGGAGACGCGTTGTCGTATTCCCTTTCTGGAGCGGACAGTGGTAAGTTTTCGCTAGATGCTGCGACGGGAGTTTTGGTTTTTATGGCGGCCCCTGATTTTGAGATGCCGGATTCTGCGGATGGTGACAATGTGTATAAGTTACGGATTGAGGCGATGGATGGTATGGGGGGTTCTGTTGGACATGATTTTTCGGTGATTGTGCGTAATGTGAATGAGAATCCTGGTATTGATTCTGCGGATGATCCGTTGATGTTTTCAGTGGAGGATGGGGATGAATTTGTGGGAGCGGTGGGAGCGATGGATCCTGATTCGGATTCGTATCCGAAGTTGGTGATTGACAGGAAGGCGCCTGAATTGGTGTCTGTGATTCCTGTTTTTGCGCTTACGGGTACGAACAAGCTTCAGGTGACGTTTAATGAGTTGATAGACACGACGATTGATTACAGTTGGTTTTCGTTGAGTACGTCTAGTTTTTCGTTTGATAGGACGAAGAGTCCGACATTTTCTTCAGGTGGGAGTATATTGGATCTTTATATTACGCCGATATTGGATGCTTCGAGTCTGCCTTCTGATTTTCGTTTGAAATACACGGCGCCTGGTTTGGGTTCCGGAGTGAAGGATCTAGCGGGTAATTTTCTTGAGGGATTTGAGAAGAAGGTGGAGATTTTGAGTTCTCCTACGGTGACGTCGTCGAGCTGGTCAGCGGGGACGGGAGGCACGGGAGACAAGCTTATTTTGACGTTTAATGAGAATGTGTCGTGGATAGGAGGGGCCCTTACGGATAGGACGCGTGATCCTGTGTTGGATGATGGTACGGGTGCGCCGTTGATGTTGATGGATGGAGCGAACTATGATTTTGATTTGACTGGAAATATGTTGACGATTACGTTCCAGACTGTAGGACTGCAGCTTCCGAAGGTTGATGACTTGATGTTGTCATTTG